>PKDT01000035.1 GCA_002863085.1 Flavobacteriales bacterium | reverse complement strand
AGAATTAGTGCTATGGAGTAACAGAATGTATATAATATCTCCTGTATGGTGGTTTAGACTAACACCAAGGATGGAAGTTTTCTTTGATGAAGTGTTAACACCTGGTTTCGCATACAAATTTGTAAATATTACAAAGACATATGCTTATCCAAAACCCTTTCTAAAAGATAAAATCGTTAGGACATATATTACTCACGGTGCTCCTGCATTACCAGTAAAAACTCTCTACTTTAACTCTGTTAAACTTAGATTAGTAATGGGGGTTTACAGTTTTGTTTTTGGTTGGAAACTTTCATTGTGGTTTAAGACTAAACAATTTTGGTCTGTTCCTTTTGTTAGTCACAAAAAGAGAGAAAAATATTTAAAAGTTGTTCAAAATGATACCAAGAGAGATTTAAGAAAGAGGTTTTTTTCCAGAAAATTTGAACCAGCACTAAATTCAAAATAAATGCTAAAAAGATTTAACACAAATGACTATTTAGTTAGGATACCTCTTTTTATAATATTTTTTTGGTTTGGTATTCTCAAGGTTTTAGATTTATCTCCAGCTACTGAACTGATAATTGATACAGTATTTTGGATGCCATTTCTTCAGCCAGAAACATGGACAATTATTATTGGATATTGGGAAATGGCTATTGGATTGTGTTTTCTAAACAAAAAAACAACTCTTATTGCTGTTGTTTTAATGTTCTTACAAATGACAGGAACTTTTTTACCCCTAGTCATTTTGCCTGAAATTACTTTTCAAGATTCTAACCCATTTTTACCCACTCTTGAAGGTCAGTATATAATCAAAAATATTATCATAATAACTGCAGCTCTGATAATAGGAAGGAGCTACCTAAAATTTAAATTAAAATGAAAAAAATTATTGAAGTCTATTATCCCGTAATTTTAGCTTTTATTTGCATGATTTATTCAATTGGGCTTGGGATAAGCGGCAACACAGCAGAAGCCCAATACACCGCGCATTGGCCCGGAACAATACTTTTATTTGCAATTGCGATTCGTCAAAGAAGAAAAGACAACAATTCAAAAAAATAGATTATGTTAAGTCCACTAATGTTTATCATCGGTTTTGTTATATTTCTTCTCTATATGTCAGGGCTCCTATGGATGATAAAAAAATCTCATGACGATCAAAGAAAAAAAAGACAAAGAGATTCCGGTATAAAAGGTGTTGATGAAAATGATTATGACGGCGGAGGAAATTGGGGTAGATTTGACAATAAATAGTTTTGTAAATACTTTTTTAATTTTTTTAATTTTTTTTTAAATTGTAGTATAATTTATCAAAAATGAAAAAATTTCTTCCTTTACTTTTATTTGCTTTTTTTACAACAAATTTTTTCTCTCAGGATTACACTGAAAACTCCAATCATGGTGATTGGAGATATTATTATGGTGATGATTATTTCTTCTTTTACAATAATAATGGAGAGGGCGTTGAAAACTATAAGTCAATTCCAGATTTAACTATCATGTTTGAAAAGAATGAAGAAGGCACAATTAGTGTTAGGTTAGATGCAGCAGTCGTATATGTTTATGATGATAGTGGTAACGACAAAAACTATGTTGAAGTTGATATCATAATTGATAATGGGGAGATGGTCTCCTTCAACGGAAAAATTTATGATGTAACCGATGAAGAAACCCGAATATATTTATCAAGCCCAAAGAATGGGCCAAGATTTGTAAATTTATTTGAGGATATGAAAAGTGGTAAAAATATTTTTATAAGAACAACTGGGGCTAAAGATCCTATAGTGTTTAAATATAGCCTTTCAGGTTTCAATGCCGGATATACTAAGTTAATTAACGGTTGGTCTGATTGGGTTGATAATAATAAAAATCCTTTTGATTCTAAAAATCCTTTTAGAAATTAATTTATAATTACCCTGTCTAAACAGGGGTTTTTTGAAACCTTTTCAAATATTATATATCCGTTTGCTTTTTTACTATCAATTCCATAGAAATTAAGCCTAATAGTATTATCATTGATGGTGAGGCGCCACTCTTCACTTTGACCCTTGTTTTGCTTAACTTTAGCTAAGCTTTTAAATTTAACTCTAATAATATTTTTGTATTTTTTTACTTCAGTGTATAAAACTCCCATTGTAATACCTTCGTCAGTAAATTTAAATCCTCCCTCTTTATTACAAACAGTTATCGATGGTTCATAATAATTTAAAATCAATGCTGATTCCTTGTCCTCAATTTTTATTCCTTGATCGCTTAATTCACCAATTATTTCTTTTACTTTCCAATAGCTATTTCTAGAGCTTCCTTTAAATTTATTATTGAAATTAATAGAAAGAAAATCAACCGAATCTCTTAATCTAATCTGGTCATTCTTTAAAACAAAATTTATATTCTCCAACGAATCTACTTCGAAGCGAAATCTTACCAACAAATTGTTCAAGCTATCTAGTAATAATTTTTGATAATTCTCAGAATTAACTAAGTCATCATTTTTATCATTTAACAAGTTGATTAAAGAGTCTCTTTTTTGGTCATTTACAAACATTATTGTTTTTAAT
>PKDT01000041.1 GCA_002863085.1 Flavobacteriales bacterium | reverse complement strand
GGCAACCAACCAATACCATAGGTTGTGTCACCAATTTTTTTCTTAAATAATGAAAACCACGGATTAAAAAAAAGATAAAACTTCTCTACTTTAGTATTGAACATTCTTGCAGCGAAGAAATGACCAGCTTCATGAAGCACAATTAAAATACTTAAGCATAAAAAAAACTGTCCAAGAACGATTAACATATTATACGTTTTAAATTATTGAATTTGCAAATTTTCTAGTTTCTAAATCAATTTCCAAAAGATCTTCTAAATTAGGATTTTGCACAAAAGTAATCTTTTCTATTGATTTTTCTATGATTTTAATCATATCAATAAATCTAATTTTTTCTTTTAAAAAAGCAGAAACAGCAACTTCATTAGAGGCGTTTAAAACACAACCATATGATCCGCCACATTTAATAGCTTCATAAGCTAGACCAAGATGTTTAAATATCTTTTTGTTTGGCTCTTCAAAGTTTAACGACTTGATTTTGATAAGGTCTAGCTTAGGTGCAGAAGATTTTATTCTCTTAGGAAAATTTAAGGCGTATAAGATGGGAATGTACATACTTGGTTCCCCTAACTGCGCAATAACAGATCCGTCTTGGTATTCAACAAGGGAGTGAATTATTGATTCTGGGTGAACAACTACCTTAATTTTTTCAAAAGACACATCAAACAACCACTTAGTTTCAATTAACTCAAAACCCTTATTCATTAGCGTGGCAGAATCAATAGTAATCTTAGCCCCCATGTTCCAGTTTGGGTGTTTGAGAGCGTTTTTTAAAGAAACGTTTTCAAGTTGTTGTTTATTATAACCTCTAAACGGCCCACCGGATGCTGTTAAGATTATATTTTTAACAGAATCAAAACTCTCCCCCTGTATACACTGAAATATTGCAGAATGCTCAGAGTCAACAGGAATAATATTTCCATCATGTTTTTCCACTAACGAAGAAATAATTTGTCCCGCAACAACAAGCGTTTCCTTGTTTGCTAAAGCAATTTTTTTACCACTTTTAATTGCTGATATTGTAGGGAGAAGGGCAGCAAAACCAACGATAGCAACCAAAACAATATCAAAATCTTCACCCTCAATTAAATCACACAACGCTTGGTCACCCAGGTGTAATTTAGTAAAAGGAGATTTCAAATTTTTTTTAATATAACTATAGCCACTCTCGGTATTTATAATTACATGTTTAGGCTGAAAAAATAAAGCTTGTTCTAGTAAAAGCTTATCACTTGAGTTGGCAGAAATTAAACTTAATTCAAAATTTTCAGAAAACTCTTTAATAATTTTTAAAGCCTGAACCCCAATAGAACCGGTTGAGCCTAAAACAGCAATTTTTTTCTTTTTCATTTTTTATACAATGTATTCAATTAAAAAGTTACCAATTTTTCTATTATTAGAAAGAGATGGGCACTTATTTTGACCCCCCAACTTACCAATAGAATCCATATATTTATTAAAACTACCACCCTTTACACAATTAACAACCAAAGGTTTAAGCACCTGGTCTCTTATTAAATCATTATAATATATATTTTGTTTCCTAACCATGTCATCTAAATGAACACAAAATTTATTAAATTGATTTGGCTTTTCATTAAACTCTATGAACCACTCATGATGAGGCAGGCCCTTTTTTGGGTTAATGTTTGGACATACAGTAAACGCCACAACCTTGCCACCAAACTTTTCTACACTGTTTTCTAATGCTGACTCAACTTCCTTTCCAATTACGTGCTCACCAAAAGCTGAAATAAAGTGCTTTATTCTTCCGGTTACCACAACCCTAAAGGGTTTTAAATCAATAAACCGTACTGTGTCACCAATATTATAAGACCATAACCCAGAAACTGTGCTAATAATAAGTACATAATTTTTATTTAATTCTACGTCCTCTAAACTTAAACGTTTATAGTTATTATTTAAAAATTGGTCAACTTCAATAAACTCAAAAAAAACACCATGATTGGTTAATAATAACAAACCTTCTTTTTCAACATCATCTTGGTATCCAAAAAAACCTTCAGAAGCGGGAAAGAACTCAAGAAAATCAGCTTTAGGCATGATACTTTTGAGTGTTTTTTTATATGGACTAAAATTAACTCCACCGTGAACATATAAAGAAAGGTTTGGAAAAATATTTAATGTTGTTTTTTCACACGTTCTTTCTAAAATTTTTTGAAAATACATTATTACCCAAGGAGGAATACCACCAATTAACCTTAAGTCAACCCCAATAGTTTCATTTATAATTTTCTCAAGTTTATCCTCCCAATTATTTGTTACATTTGTTTTTTTACTAGGTAAGCGGTTGGACTTCAAAAAGAATGGAATGTGATTTGCAACAATTCCAGACAGCCTCCCGGTGTTAATTTTGTTGTGCTTTGTTAACAATGGACTACCTTGAATAAACATCATTTTTCCGTCTATAGCATCATATTTTTTTTTTTTAAATGCATACAACAATAACGCTTCTTTCGATGACTTAATTTGATATTCCAACATTTTTTTAGTGAGTGGAATATATTTGGTTCCGCTTGTTGTTCCTGAGGTTTTTGCAAAATATAATG
>PKDT01000063.1 GCA_002863085.1 Flavobacteriales bacterium | reverse complement strand
GGTTGGGAATTGGCTAGATAATAAAAAGAAATTATGGGTTGAGTTAATAAATAATACTAATGAAAAATTAAATTTTAAGAATTGGTATTTAATGGCAAATAAAAAAATTTACAACATTGAGTTAAATAATATAGAGAAATTATTTCTTTATGAATTTGATGAAAAAAAATCTAAAAAAATTAAATCATTACACCTTTTCGATGATAAATTTCATCTAGTTGATAAGTTTAAGTGGAATAAGTCTGAGTTTAAAAAAAAAATGTTTTATGAAAGAGAGATACCTCAAAATCATTTCATGACCCTTAATAAAGGGGCTGGTAGTCCAAATATGATAAACCCACTTCACAAAAAAAAAATTGAAAACTGGAATATTTTTAAATTTATAATGTATCTGTATTTGTTGTTTTTTTTAATTAAGTTCTTTGAGGGTATAAAAAAAGATATAATTAAAAAATTACATTCCAGATAGTGAAAAATGCTGATAGTCTTTTGAATAGATCCAATCACCTCCCCATTTCCAACCAATTTCTTTAAAAAATTTAATGATATTTGAGTTTGAGTTGATAGTACCCTTTGCATTGTGATTATATGCTGCTCCATTTGGATATATTTTTTTATTTCTTGAAATGTAAGGGTTATTAAATGGGTTAATGTCAATTGCAAGGCCCTTTGCGTGTTCTGACATCTTTCCACTTTGAGTCTTTCTATAATTAAAACAACTTGTATTATTAGCTAACATAGACTTGTTGTCATCCCAATCAAAGGCATTAATTGGTATTACAGAGTAAATGGGGAATTTATCAGCTAATAATTTATTAAAAACTTGTAATATGTCATCTTCAACTGAAAAGTGGCAAACCAATTGTCCTTTGTGGATTTTTTCATCATACCCATAATAATAAATATCAATTAATACTTGTTGATTAATTATTTCATCAGGAATTTTTTTTCCTTTGAAAACATCATCAATTTTAAAATTTGAATCTATTATTGTATCAAATTGGCCATAACTGATATTGGCAAGTAAAAAAAATAAAACAAAACTTCTTAAATCCATGAGCTTTTACTATTTTGATAAAAATATAGAAAAATGACATTAATAAATAATTACTTTTTAGTAAAAACTAATTTACTTATTGTTGGGTTTTTTTTTATCAATAATTTAATATTTAGCCAAAATTATCAAAACCCAAGTCAGTATTCCAAGGCTAAATATGAAAATATACAATTTTTTCCTGTTGGTTGGTCTGAGGATTCAAATTTTGCATATTTTGTTGAGAGACCTGGGTCAATGAGAGGTAGCTATAATGAGTTTGTAATCCAAAATGTTAAGTCAGATAAAATATTAGTCTCCATTGAAGATGTTGACTTTGAAATAAATTCTGAGATAAGATATCAATTAAGAAAATATAATATTAGACCTCAATATTGCTGTTATGATTTTGAGGATATTTCAACAAGAAGTGGGAAAGATTTTAAATTATCATATCGCATCCTTGAGGACGAAATTGAAGAATGGGCAAGTGGGGATTATTATAATGAGGAAGTTGGTTTTAGAATAAAAGTTTATAATCGATATGGCTCAAAAACTATAACAAGATTTAAAGGAAATGATAAAATTGATAATGTGAGATTCATTGGTTCTATTAAAAGCCCATACGAAAATAGAATTGTTATCATAACAGCTTATTCTGTTTACGATTATCAAGGAGATTATGATAATGAAAATATCTATGTTTCAGGATGCAGTCTAAAATCAGGTTTCAAATAAAATTGAATATTTTATAAATTTGTTAAAGTTATGTTTAATACACCAAAAATATTTATTAAGAATTTTTTAGTTTTTTGTTTATTCCTTCTCTCTTTAAAGACGATATCACAAAACAAAAAAGAAGTTTATATCAAAGAAAACCTAAGGATTATCAAAACCGATAGCTCAATACACTACGGAAAGCTAGTTTTATATGATGATTTATCCTCAGAGTGGATTGAGTCTTCTAAAATCAAAAGCCTTTTGTCCAAAGATTCTTTAAGAAATGTGTTAAAAGAAAAAATTAAAAATTCTGATATTTTTAATGAGTATTGGAGTAACTCAAGATTATTTCCTTATCCAGACCAAACATTTCATATGATGGATGATTCAATAAAGATAAATCTATTAGAAGAAAGTGGTTTTTACATGGTTCCAAATGAACATCTTTTTTCTCCATTTGGCTGGAGAAGAAATAGACAACATAAAGGAATGGACCTGGACTTGGACGTTGGTGATACTCTAAGAGCCACTTTTTCCGGAAAGGTCAGGTTTTCAAAATTTAATAATGGGGGATATGGATATCTTGTAATTATTAGGCACTTTAGTGGCCTTGAAACCTATTATGCCCATCTGGATAAACTTTTGGTTGAACCTAATGATGTTGTACTCGCCGGAGATGTTATTGGGCTTGGAGGTGAAACTGGAAATGCTTTGGGGCCTCATTTACATTATGAGACGAGATACAAAGATGTAGCATTTAACCCTGTCAATATAATTGATTTTGAATTAAATGACGTTAAATACATAAATAATGAACCCGTATATTATCTTACAAAGGAAGACTTTA
>PKDT01000075.1 GCA_002863085.1 Flavobacteriales bacterium | reverse complement strand
CAACTTCAATCATTAAATCCTCTCTCAAAGTGCAGCAAATACAGCCATTACTCATTTCAACTAATTTTTCTTCAGTTCTTGAAAGGGTGTTTTCATTTTTAACAATGTTTGCATCGACGTTAATTTCACTCATATCGTTTACAATAACAGCAACTTTGAGTCCTTCTTTATTGTGAAGCAAGTGGTTTAATAATGTTGTTTTGCCGGCTCCTAGAAAACCAGACAAGACTGTAACAGGTAACTTATTTTTCATAAATTTAATTTTGGTTTATTAAAGATATTACTATTATTGTTATGCAACAATGTTGCATTGTGATTTTTTTTAATTAATTTATGTGGAACATTTTAATATTTATTAACCGCTAAAAAAAATATGTCAAAATTTCCAAGTAGATTATATCGTATATTTGAAAAGTGAAAAAGATATTTATAGTTATAATTTTGTTTTTCTTTTGCTCATGTGGAATACAAAATATACCGACTTATAATTATGAGCTAAAAAATCCAGTTGAGGATTTCGACTTTAAAAAAAATTCATTTGATTTAGATTATGATGATCCTAAAAATTGGTCATTTAGATGTGATGTAAATGACGAAAGAGAAATTCTTCCCAAGAATTATAAAACTAAAAACGAAAAAAAAATTGATTTATCAGTTTTTTACATACATCCAACATCACTATTTTCATCACAAGACTGGAATGCTGACACATCTCATTTTGTTAATAATGATTTTATTAAATTATGTATTGAAAATCAAGCATCTATATTTGCCGGAATAACTGACCTATATGCACCTCACTACAGAGAAATGCATATACATTCTTACACTGATACAGTTAATGGATACAAAGCTTATGATTTAGCTTATAATGATATTTTGAATGCATTTAAATATTTTATTTCAAATATAAAGACAGATAATTACATAATTGCATCACACAGTCAAGGTACAAACCATGCCAAGAGGTTGATTAATGAATATATTTCTAAAAATGATGATATTTTTAACAGATTAGTTTTAAGTTATCTCATTGGAATGGATGTATCAATTAATGAAATTCCCATAGAAATATGTGAGCATCCCAAACAATTAAATTGTTTTTTAAATTGGCGTTCATTTAATAATAATTACTATCCGAAAAATTGGAATTATGGTCCAAATTATGTCTCTGTAAATCCAATTACTTTTAGTTTAGACTTTGAAGAGTCAATAAAAAAAGACCATATGGGAATATTATTACCAAATCAAAAAATTTACTTTAAAAAAAGTATAAGTGCTGTAAACGAACAAGGACTACTGTGGGTAAATGTTCCCAAGAACTTTATTACCAAAAAGTTTATAAGTAATTCATATCATCGGGCAGATTTTAATTTGTTCTGGGTTAATATTAGACAAAATTTAATATCTCGTTTTAGTAAAAACTTATGATTTAAAATTATTAGTTTTGTCAAACACATAAATTTCCTATGATTATTAATCTTTTAATTTTTTTTTCATTGTTTTTTTCACCTGAAACACAAAATGAATCAGTTGAGCTACTTGTAAATGATATTAGAGTGGGTGAGTGCAAAACCCAAATTTCTGCACTTGAAATTTATGTTTCAAAAATTGATTCCGTCGGCCTAACAAAATTTAAAGATGAATATTTGTTATGTATTGATCTAGGTAATAAATCATTCTCCGATAGCAAAAATATTGATGGAATTGCAATTCAAATAAATAAAATTTATAATTTTCACAGAACACTTTCTCAGGCATTGGTAGAGTTTAGTAGAGTTAATAATCCTAAACACTCTCGCATCCCTGTTGGAGGACAAATACCATTCTTTACCTACAAAAAAAACTTAGAAAAAATATATATTAGGTCTCAAAACATAATTGACTTTGATAGAAACCCCATTTCTTGCGAAATAATCATCACAAACGGAAAGAAGGAGCTTGTTTTTTTTCTCGGTGGAAATCCAGTTCAGTCCGATAATAAATTAATTGTATTAGATGCCATTGAGTCAATTAACAAAATCATCAATCTCACTAATCCTTCGTACTTAAATAATTTTCTCAACAATTAAATTTTATCAAAAATTAACATTCCCGTAACTTTTAAATAATTTTTGAAGTTTAAATTCATGTTTGTGTAACGGAAATGTGTAATTTTTTTTTGGACAGACTGTTCTGTTTAATAAATTTTAATTATTTTAAGGAAAATTTTAAAATTCTATATTTAGAATTATAAAATATACCCCTTAAACTAAGAATATATACGAATACCCAATTTAAAATAAATCTCTATGAAACGATTAATACTATCTCTATGTTTAATTTTAAGTCCAGTGATCTCCTTTGCCCAAAATGATGATGGTTCTCTGGAGGTTGTTCTTCAGGTCAATATGTATGACTATGATGGTGCAACAGAGTGGTACATTACTTCATCAACAGGTGAGGTAGTAGCATCAGGTCCAGTTCCTTACTCATACTCATGCAATGGTTACTGTGGTGACCTTACATCTGGCTTTGAGCCAAGTGAGTGTTATACTGTAAGCACTAATGGTACTTCTGGTGGCTACAGTGGAAATATCTATGTACAGTTACCAGATCCGACAAGTTGTAATACTTGTACTATGAGTTATGC
>PKDT01000083.1 GCA_002863085.1 Flavobacteriales bacterium | reverse complement strand
TCATTTAAGTTCTTTTATGTTAGGTAAAACAGTAATTGATAAAGAAAAAAACGAAAAAAATATTTTTGATATGGCAGGCAGTGGTTTTGAGTCAACTGTCAGACTTGCAAAAAGTTCACCTGAGATGTGGGTCGATATTTTTGAGGATAATAAATTAAATGTTCTCAAATCGTTAAATCATTACATTGAAAATTTAGAACTTATGAAAAATATGATCGAAAAAAACAAATTTAACGAATTAAAAAAAACACTCAAATCAATAAATCACATTAAAACTATTTTAAAAGATATAAAGTAAAATGGAAAATAAAAAAGAATTGAGAAAGTGGTTGGATGATATGAAGTTATCGCATCCACTTTTAATTGCGGGGCCATGTAGCGCAGAAACAGAAACTCAGGTTTTAGAAATAGCCAATGAATTAAAAGCAACTGACACAAATGTTTACCGAGCTGGAATTTGGAAACCAAGAACAAGGCCTGGAAATTTTGAAGGGGTTGGATCTCTTGCATTAGATTGGTTGAATAAGGTAAAAAAGGATACAGGAATTTTAACAACAACTGAGGTCGCTAATCCAAATCACGTAGAATTAGCACTACAAAATAACATTGATATTTTGTGGATTGGAGCAAGAACAACCGTAAATCCATTTATTGTTCAGGAAATTGCTGAGTCCTTGAAAGGTACGGATAAAATAATATTAATAAAGAATCCCGTTAACCCTGATCTATCTCTATGGTTGGGTGCTATTGAGCGTTTTTACACATCAAATATTAAAAATCTTGGAGCAATTCACAGAGGATTCTCGACCTATGAAAAAACTAAATATAGAAATAATCCTGAATGGCAAATTGCTATTGATTTACAAAGAAAACTCCCTGATTTACCTTTGATTTTAGATCCATCTCATATTGCAGGAAGAAGAGATTTAATTTTTGATTTATGTCAAACTGCTCTAGATTTAAATTACGATGGACTCATGATTGAAACTCATAATGACCCTGATAATGCGTGGAGTGATGCAAAACAACAAATCACACCTGAGAAATTAAAAAATATAACTCAAAATTTAAAATTAAGAAAAGTTTCCGATGATGACGAAGTTTACCAAAATCAACTAAACAAATTGAGAGCTCAAATTAATTTACATGATGATCAACTTTTAAATATCTTAGGCAAAAGGATGAGTGTTGCAAAAAAAATCGGTGCTTTAAAAAAGAAAAACAATGTTGCAGTATTCCAGTCAAAAAGGTGGAATCAAATTTTGGAAAAAATGATAGTTGAAGGTGCTGAGAATAAATTGAGTGAGGAATTCATAAAAAAAGTTTTTAAAGCAATTCATCAAGAGTCAATAAATAATCAGGATGAAATTATAAATAATTAAATTTGAAAGGTCTAGTATATAAATCTACAGGTTCCTGGTACAGTGTTAAGTCTGAAAATGACAAACTGATTAAATGTAAAATTAAAGGAAAATTAAGGCTAGAAAATATAAATAGTACAAATCCAATTGCGGTTGGAGATTTTGTTGAATATGAAATTCAAATAGATGATTCTAAGGAAATTGGCATTATCAACAAGGTTTATGAAAGACAGAATTATATTTTAAGAAAATCTGTAAATCTTTCAAAGCAAACGCACATATTAGCTGCGAATATTGATATTCTTTTATTGGTAGTAACACTAAAAAATCCAATAACTACAACAGGTTTTATAGACAGATTTTTGGTAAGCGCTGAAGCCTACTCAATTCAAACAATCTTAGTTTTTAATAAATACGATTTGTATGATAATGATGATAAAAAGAAACTAAATAGTATAATTGAAATTTATAAAAAAGTAGGCTATAAATGCTTTATTACTTCGTCAGTATCTGATTACGGTATTAGTGAGCTCAAAAAAAATATAATTGGAAGGAAAATAATGTTTGGTGGTCATTCAGGTGTTGGAAAATCTTCTCTTATAAATAAATTTGATTGCAATTTAAACCTTAAAGTTGGTACTATTTCAAGTCAGCATTCACAAGGTAAGCATACGACAACTTACGCTGAAATTTTTGATTTGGATAATAAAACCAAGTTAATTGACACACCTGGTATTAAAGGTTTTGGGTTAACAAAACTAAATAAAGAAGAAATTGGTAATTTTTTTCCAGAGTTTTTGAAATATAAATCAAAATGTAAGTTTAATAATTGTTTGCACTTAAATGAACCAAAATGCGTTATTAAAGAAAAAGTAAAGGAATTGAAAATTGCTGAATCAAGATACCAAAATTATGTCAATATGATTAATGATGAGGATTTAAAATACAGGTAAAATGAAATCAGTTATTCAAAGAGTTATAAAATCAAAAATTAAAATTGAAGGAGAAGACTATTCCTCGATTGATAATGGGATGTTAATATTAGTTGGATTCCATACAAATGATGTTTTTCATAACATTGATAAAATGGCTTTAAAAATTTCAAAACTAAGAATCTTTGGCGATGAAAAAAATAAGATGAATAAAAATATAAATGAAATTAATGGCCAGGTCTTAATTGTTAGTCAGTTCACTTTATATTCTAATACAAAAAAAGGAAATAGACCAAGTTTTTTTGATGTTGCTCAAACAGATTTTGCAAATAAATTATATTTACGTTTTATTGAAAAGTTAAAAGATT
>PKDT01000047.1 GCA_002863085.1 Flavobacteriales bacterium | reverse complement strand
AATCTTTTAACTTTTCAATAAAACGTAAATATAATTTATTTGCAAAATCTGTTTGAGCAACATCAAAAAAACTTGGTCTATTTCCTTTTTTTGTATTAGAATATAAAGTGAACTGACTAACAACTAAGACCTGGCCATTAATTTCATTTATATTTTTATTCATCTTATTTTTTTCATCGCTAAAGATTCTAAGTTTTGAAATTTTTAAAGCCATTTTATCAATGTTATGAAAAACATCATTTGTATGGAATCCAACTAATATTAATATCCCATTATCAATCGAGGAATAGTCTTCTCCTTCAATTTTAATTTTTGATTTTATAACTCTTTGAATAACTGATTTCATTTTACCTGTATTTTAAATCCTCATTATTAATCATATTGACATAATTTTGGTATCTTGATTCAGCAATTTTCAATTCCTTTACCTTTTCTTTAATGACGCATTTTGGTTCATTTAAGTGCAAACAATTATTAAACTTACATTTCGATTTATATTTCAAAAACTCTGGAAAAAAATTACCAATTTCTTCTTTATTTAGTTTTGTTAACCCAAAACCTTTAATACCAGGAGTGTCAATTAACTTAGTTTTATTATCCAAATCAAAAATTTCAGCGTAAGTTGTCGTATGCTTCCCTTGTGAATGCTGACTTGAAATAGTGCCAACTTTTAAGTTTAAATTGCTATCAAATTTATTTATAAGAGAAGATTTTCCAACACCTGAATGACCACCAAACATTATTTTCTTACCAATTACGTTTTTTTTGAGCTCACTGATACCGTGATCTGATACTAAGGAAGTAATAAGGCATTTATAGCCTGCTTTTTTATAAATTTCAATTATACTATTTAGTTTTTTTTTATCATCATTATCATACAAATCGTATTTATTAAAAACTAAGATTGTTTGGATTGAGTAGGCTTCAGCGCTTACCAAAAATCTGTCTATAAAGCCTGTTGTAGTTATTGGATTTTTTAATGTTATCACCAATAAAAGAATATCAATATTCGCAGCTAATATGTGCGTTTGCTTTGAAAGATTTACAGATTTTCTTAAAATATAATTCTGTCTTTCATAAACCTTATTGATAATGCCAATTTCCTTAGAATCATTTATTTGAATTTCATATTCAACAAAATCTCCAACCGCAATGGGATTTGTACTATTTATATTTTCTAGCCTTAATTTTCCTTTAATTTTACATTTAATCAGTTTGTCATTTTCAGACTTAACACTGTACCACGAACCTGTAGATTTGTATACTAGACCTTTCAAAATTTAATTATTTATAATTTCATCCTGATTATTTATTGACTCCTGGTGAATCGCTTTAAAAACTTTTTTTATGAATTCCTCACTCAATTTATTTTCAGCACCTTCAACTATCATTTTTTCCAAAATTTGATTCCATCTTTTTGATTGAAATACTGCAACATTATTTTTCTTTTTTAAAGCACCGATTTTTTTTGCAACACTCATCCTTTTCCCTAAAATATTTAAAAGTTGATCATCATGTAAATTAATTTGAGCTCTC
This sequence comes from Flavobacteriales bacterium, assembly GCA_002863085.1. Classification (GTDB taxonomy): domain Bacteria; phylum Bacteroidota; class Bacteroidia; order Flavobacteriales; family TMED113. The sequence goes on along the minus strand of PKDT01000047.1, from coordinate 1,126 downwards.
AATTTATTTAGTTGATTTTGGTAAACTTCGTCATCATCGGAAACTTTTCTTAATTTTAAATTTTGAGTTATATTTTTTAATTTCTTAGGGGTGATTTGTTGTTTTGCATCACTCCACGCATTATCAGGGTCATTATGAGTTTCAATCATGAGACCATCGTAATTTAAATCTAGAGCCGTTTGACATAAATCAAAAATTAAATCTCTTCTTCCTGCAATATGAGATGGGTCTAAAATCAAAGGCAAATCAGGTAGTTTTCTTTGTAAATCAATAGCAATTTGCCATTCAGGATTATTTCTGTATTTAGTTTTCTCATAGGTCGAGAATCCTCTGTGAATTGCTCCAATATTTTTAATATTTGATGTGTAAATACGCTCAATAGCACCCAACCAAAGAGATAGGTCTGGGTTAACGGGATTCTTTATTAATATTATTTTATCCGTACCTTTCAGGGACTCAGCAATTTCCTGAACAATAAATGGGTTTACAGTTGTTCTTGCTCCAATCCACAAAATATCAATGTTATTTTGTAGTGCTAATTCTACATGATTTGGATTAGCGACTTCAGTTGTTGTTAAAATTCCCGTATCTTTTTTAACGTTATTTAACCAATCTAATGCGATGGACCCAACCCCTTCAAAATTTCCAGGCCTTGTTCTAGGTTTCCAAATTCCAGCTCGGTAAACATTTGTGTCAGTTACTTTTAATTCGTTCGCTATTTCTAAAACCTGAGTTTCTGTTTCAGCGCTACATGGCCCCGCAATTAAAAGTGGATGCGATAATTTCATATCATCCAACCACTTTCTCAATTCTTTTTTATTTTCCATTTTACTTTATATCTTTTAAAATAGTTTTAATATGATTTACTGATTTGAGTGTTTTTTTTAATTCATTAAATTTATTTTTTTCTATCATATTTTTCATAAGTTCTAAATTTTCAATGTAATGATTTAATGATTTGACAACATTTAATTTATTATCCTCAAAAATATCGACCCACATTTCAGGTGAACTTTTTGCAAGTCTGACAGTTGACTCAAAACCACTGCCTGCCATATCAAAAATATTTTTTTCGTTTTTTTCTTTATCAATTACTGTTTTACCTAACATAAAAGAACTTAAATGA
>PKDT01000064.1 GCA_002863085.1 Flavobacteriales bacterium | reverse complement strand
CTATATCCATCTTCTTGTTTTAGCCTTATATAACAAATATTCTTTACCAAATTTTTCAGTAAGAAAAATCTCTTCTCTTTTAATTTGAAATTTATTTATCCAAAAATAAAAAAGGATAGGTGTTGTAATTGAGAAAATATTCAAATAGAAAATTGTTGTTGATATAACGATCAACAACAAACCTAAATACATCGGGTTTCTGGAATATTTATAGATTCCCGTGGTTATAAGTTTGTTAACTTTTTTAAACTTTATTGGATCAATTGTTGTTTTAGATTTTATAAACTTTAAAATTGGTTTGATTAAAATAAGAACACCAATAAAAAGTAAAATAAACGAGATTAATTTTTGATATGGTAGAAGAATTAAATCAATTTTTTTTGACGAAAAATAATTAGAAATTACTAAAATCAGCACTAATAAAGGTGGAGGTATTTTTAACATTTTGCAGTGAATGCTTTAATTAGATTGGATTAATTTTTAGAGTTATTTTTATCCTTATAGTGCTTGACAAGCCTAGTTATCCCTAAAACAAAATAAATTAAACTAAGTCCAAGAATCCATACTGCCATTGTGGACCTATTCATTTCGTCTGGAATATTAACATAAACCAGTATGGAAATAAAACCCAGAACTAAATATAACCTTCCAACATTTAATAAACTATACATCAATAATTTTTTTAGTATTACTTATACAAATTATATACCAGACATACAACTGGTCTTACTATCCTTTAAATCTCTTTAAGATTTTTTACTAACTTGTATGTCCATTAAACAACCAACTATGAAAAACATATTATTTACACTTGCATTACTTATTTCTTTTAATTCATCTTCACAGTCATGGAAATCATCTGAAGGAGGAAATGCTTTTGATGGAAAGTATAAAACATCATCGATAAGGGGTAAAGGAAATAACTTTCCATATAATTCCCCTTTACTTGTAGTAAATAGATTCGATGGTAAAGACATTAATTTTTATATTGCAGATGCTGGTTTTTTTCAAAGTGATACTGGCATACAAGTTTTATGGCTTTTTGATAGTGAGCCTGAAACAATTTACTATTCCTTAGGTTTTAGCATTTCTAAAGACGGAAAAATATTATTTTTTAACAAATTTAAATCAAATGAAAATGAAAAGTTAGAGTTTGAGGCTATAGAAATTATAGAAAAATTAACTGTAGCAGATGAGGTAGTTATGAGAGTAAGTGACAATTATGGTTCTAATGATATTGTCTTTTCGCTTTCTGGAAGTTCTAGGGCAATTAGTTTTGTATTACCAAAAGATGAGAGACAAATATTAATTGATAAGGCAGTTTCTGATAGAAACGCCCTTGCAGAAATTGAAGCAAAAAATGCAGAAATTAAAGCTAAAAAACAACTTATACTTGATGATTTAATGAATCAAGCAAGGGAAGAAAAACTAACAAGTTCCTCACTTTCAAGTCTTGAAAACAAATTAGAAAAAGACTTAGGGTTAAGCTATTCAAGTGGAACAGGCAAAAAATATAAATCAATTTTAGTTGAGCCATCAAGTTCATTTGATTTGGAAAAGTCATGGCAAAGATACGTTTACCTATTTTACATTTTGGAAGATGGCACTAAAGAGGAAATTAGAGAGGCCGGGACGCGTTGGGAAGTTGAAATGGATGCTCCTATTTTTTCAAGAGTTAAAGAAAAATTAGAGGCTGATAATAAACACCTAGAAAACATATTGTCAAAATATCAAAGAGTAGATTTAATAGACTTATTAAAGAAAAAAGTTACAGAGGAATCTAAGAATTATTCTAAAAAGTTTAACATTCAAGATATTGAAAGTATTAAAATAACTTTATTTGATTATAGATATAAGAGATTCTGGAAGTGTAATTTTAATATAATATTAAATGATGGCACAGAAATAGTTCCAGATTTTTGGACCTCTGTATATGATTTAGAAATTTCAAAAAAAGAATTAAAGAATTTGGGTGGTGAAATTGGAGTCGCTTTTTAATTAATATTAAACAACTAACTATAAAAAATCTATTATTTACACTCGCATTACTTATTTCTTTAAGCTCTTTTGGACAGAACAACAACTTAGTTGATTCATACCTTAAAGATATAGATAAGGATACTGGAATTGAAGGTACTGCGTGGGAAGTGTCATATGAAAATAAATCTCCAGAATGGATATATATCTTTGGTTATGATTCATGGAGAGGAATTAATGACAAAAAAAGATTCAGATATATAATATTACACAAAAGAAATGGGCAGTTTTTTTCTGATGAAAATTATACAAAAACTTGGAAGCAAGATGGTAATAAATTAGTTTTAAGAAGTTACCAGCATACATTATCAGGTACTATTAGTGATGATGGTAAACGTATTATTGGAACTGGAATGAATCATGAAAGTGGACACACTTGGAGGTGGGAGGCAAATAGAATTGATGGGGATTGGGTATACCCAAAATAATGAATACATTATTCGTAAAGAATGGATTTGCAATAAAGTTGCCACTTTTTATAAGGACTGCCATATAACTGTCAAAAAATTGTAGCTTTAACTTGTAACTATTAAAAAAAGAAACCCCCAATTTCTTGGAGGCTTTATTCTGTGTAGTGTAGCGGTTTCGCTTGCTCCCCCTCTTGGGCTCGAACCAAGGACCCTCTGATTAACAGTCAGATGCTCTAACCAACTGAGCTAAGGAGGAATTTACTTTTCAGT
>PKDT01000069.1 GCA_002863085.1 Flavobacteriales bacterium | reverse complement strand
TTTAACTGCAACTATTTGAAGGCCAGTTCTTTGTTTCAGGTCTTCAATAAGCTCCTGCTCATTTTCAGGCTTAATTAATTCGATCTTTTCATATAGAATGGTTTTAGTTAGTTCAATAGTACTAAACCACACTCGGTCTATTAAATAGGTAATAATTGTGATTATACCATTTGCTAACAAAATTTCAAACCAACTTATCGACTTATTGGCTAATGAATTAATCATGGATAGGCCAATTACGATAAATAAATAAGTCATCTGTCTTATTGGAATAGCCTCTGTTCGGTATCTTAGAATTCCAAAAACGGCAAAAAGACCTAAAGCAAATCCCATTTCCATGGGTACTTTTCTAAGTAAATAACAGATAAAAAAGGTCAGAATATTAAACATGAAAAAGGTGAAAACATAGTCTTTTTCATCCTTTATTCTATAGTAAATTACTCTTACGATAATGAATAAGAATATAAGGTCTATACTAAATTTAAAAAGTAGCTTTATTAAATCTTTAGAGTCATATAAATCAATGCCAAATAGTTCCATCGTGAATAGTATTTAGGTAAGATAATTTCTTTTTGAATCTATTGTATTTCAAACTGGGATTAATTAACGCAGACCCAATAGCATATTTACTAAAACTTGTAGGTCTAATACCATTAATTTTAAGAAGCTGGTTAACACCAGAATCCATGTTGTTTTTTGATTTCTTTATTTCAACAACAACTAAATTTTGGAGTGTTTTATTCTCTTTTTTATTGCTAAAATAAATAGTATTATCAATGGTTACTCTTTCTCTATTTGCTACGTTAGCCAACGTAATTCGTTGAAATGTGTTAGATAATTTTTTGTTCAAATTTGATGGATTATAAGGTGAGTTTTCTCCAATAAATTTGTTGTTTTCCAAATTAAATTCTCGACTCTTGTACGCTATTTCTTGTCTAGATTTGATAGTCTCACCTTTATTAGTTTTAAATTTAACTTCAAGAAAAGAGTTTTTAGTGTTATTATAATCTCTAAAACGAATTTTATAACGATTTAGTTTTCCATTGTGATGATTATGAAACATGGAGTAATCGCTAGAATCGTAATAGTCAGTAGTATATTCAAATAATTGTTGGTTATCTATTGTTAAACAATGGTAATCCTTGGCTAAAAGAGGAAAGACTTCTTGAAATTGTGAGGTATTTAAAGTGAATTTTTGATCATATCTTCTTAATAGACTTATTGTATTCATTTCGTCTAATGAAATAGGATTAAAATCTTTTAAATTATTATGGATGGTAGAAGTCATTGTATAATATTAGTTTGTTAGTACAAATTTTTCTGTATAGATACCATTTTGTGTTATAAGTTGAATAAAATATACTTCTTTAGAAAGTGTTGAAACATCTAATGTTTCGTTGTATTGTCCAGAGAAATCTTTATAGTTTAATTGTTTGACTACTTGACCAATAGTATTATAGATATTAATGCTTATGTCTTGCTGTTTGTCAATTAAAAATTGAACGTTAAGTTCACTAGATGCTGGATTAGGAAATAAATCAATGCTGTAGGAATCATTATCAACCAATAATAAATTAGATTTAACTTCACAAGAGTCAAAGCGGATAGTGAGCTGATAAACTCCATTGACAGGATTATAAATGATACTGTCTGTTGAAATTGGGTTTTCATTCAAAAACCACTCATAAGAAAGATGAGTAATTTCTCCACTAATCAAGGAACTAACAGCGGAGTTTTCAGCTAAAATTTCAATATCTATTGAATTTTCACATGTGGTGAAATTTGCTACTAAAAACACATTTGAAGACAGGTCAACTTCTATGGAATCTAGCATTAAATTATTATAGTCTTGAGAGTTTGAATACCAGTGAGAAAATCGGTAGCCGCTATTTGCAATAGCTTTTACATTAATAGGACATCCTCCATGGTATATTCCGTTCCATGGCAAATCTGGAGTAATACTGTTCACTTTAACCAAACCTGTGTTAACTGGGTAAGTGCTTAAGTTAACCTGTTTCTCCCCCTGAAGCGAAAGGGTTTGGTTTAAATGCTGACGAGCAGTACTAATTCTGGCATTATTGTATTGCATAATGTTATTGATGGAATTAGACCATTGCGAGTATGAACCTGGACCAACTTGATTACCCCATCTCGCTATATGATCTGGAATAGCACTCTGTATTTGATTTTTTAAATTGGTAGTTACAGCATTGAAATTTGATGATTGGAAGGTCGTATTAATTAAATCATCATATCTGTTAGTAAATTGACACTTAAATTCATCATTAAGCAATGAACGATGAAAAATGGTAGCATGTTCGTTTGGCACATTTGGGTATCGGGCATAGTTTAGGTAATTTTCGTATATGTTTTGGCCAAAATAACCAAAGGCAGCGTCTGTATCATAAAGGACATATCTCCACTTTCCACCAGTCGTATCAGGTCTCCAAAGCTTAACATTATTCAATCCCCATGCAATACCTAACCAGTCCATATTTTGGATATATGTTTGGAAAATAAAGTAATCCATGTAATTGCTTAAATCAAATCTAGACTCCAATACATTGATAAAGTTGGTGTCACTTACATTTGTATTTTGAATCAAATAATAAGTTTCAGCGAAATGAGCGCTGGATCCAGAAAGGGCACTATCTCTATTTAGTAAATCTACCTTTTTGCTGTCAATTCCATGATTACTTTCTACGTAGTGTTCGTCAATTTTTTCTCTTATGCCATAAAGCCCCCAATAATCACCATTGAGGTATACAATACATGGTTGATAACCCATACGATCTATATGTGAATTCATTGCTAATCTACTGATGATGGCGTCTTGAATTCTATCAGACCA
>PKDT01000019.1 GCA_002863085.1 Flavobacteriales bacterium | reverse complement strand
TTTGGTAAGCAGTTTTCCTGTTCTTTCTAGTTCCTCAATAGTGTTTTCAAAAGTTGGTTCTTCTGGATTGTTTACTATTGAGTCTATTTCTGCTAGATTTTCCTCCATTCCTTTCTCAAATGCAGGCATGTAATGTTCGTCTTTAATCTGTAAAAATGGAGGCACTTGATACTGAGTGTTCCACTCTTGAAAAAACGGATTGATACTATCGTTCATTTTTGGGTTTTGTTGGCATGAGGCAAATACAATTAAGCCCATAATTAAAATTAACTTTTTCATGTGTTTTCAAATTTGGATACCAAATATACGTGTTTTATTATTGATTCTGCTCTGCTGTAGACAAAACATTATAGAGATTAAGAGTTCATTAAAATATTTTAAAAATTTAAAATATTTCGTTCTATCGAATGTGTTTTTTGAAGACTTGTAATAAAATAAGTTTTTGGTCTTGTAAATATACATTCGTTATTATATTTGCTTAAAATTTACTTTTTATGTATAGAATAGATAAATCAACAAATGATATAACACAGCTTCAAAAAAGAAGGTTTAGTGAGTTAGGCTTTAAAGAAAGAGAGAATCTTCAAGAATGGATAGCAAAAAACCCCGAGGTTCTAGGTGAAGAGTTGTTAATTATTCAAAAGGAGTTTGACGGATTTAATGACACAAAAGAAAGATTAGATCTTCTTGCGTTAGACTCTGACGGTGGTTTGGTGATAATTGAAAACAAATTAGATGACACGGGAAGAGATGTGGTTTGGCAATCATTAAAATATACCTCTTATTGTTCAACACTAACTACATCACAGATAATCAGCATCTTTCAAAAGCATTTAGATGATACTGGGGTTAAAGATGATGCAAAAAGTTTAATCCTTGAGTTTTTAGACAGAGAAGAGGAGGATTTGTTGTTAAATACAAAAGAGCAAGATCAAAGGATTATTTTGGTTGCCAATAATTATAGAAAAGAAGTTACTTCAACCATATTATGGCTTTTAGATCATCAAGTTAGGATTCAAGCATTTAAAGCAGAGCCTTACAGTTTTGGCGAAGATTTGTTTTTACAAATTGAGCAAATTATTCCTTTACCTGAAACTAAGGAGTTTATGATTGATGCTATAGTAAAACAAAAGGAAGATAAAAGTAAAAGTGTTAAAGTATTAAAAACTAATGCTTTCTTAATTGATTTCTGGTCAAACTTTAAACATAATTTGAAAAACAATAATGTATCTCTTATAGAAAACGTGTCACCAAGAGCAAGCTTTTCTATTGGCACATGGAAAGGGCAGGGTAAATTTTGCTACTGCATTGGCAGAGATACTATAAGGGTTGAGCTTTACTTTGGTAATGATGTTAAAAAAGAGAAGTTCGAATTTATGTATAATCATAAAGATGAAATAGAAAGTAAATTCAAAGGTCAAATTATTTGGCAAAAATTAGAAAATAAAAAGGCGTCAAGGATTAAACACGAAATGCCGGTTAGCGACTTTAAAAATAAAAGATTATCAGCTAATTTTAAAGACAAAGAGAATTGGGATATTTGGATGGATTGGTATAGAAACTCTATGCAAGAATTTTATGATGTCATGTATCCAATTTGGTCTAAGTATTAAATAAAGAATTATGGTACAATATATTACACGTAAGAAATCAATTAATATTTTATTATTATTATCTGTAATTAGCACTTCATTTACAACAATATATAAAGTTTTTGATAAAGGTACTTTTGTTACAGAGGTTTCATTAAAAAACGGAGAATCTGTATTGTTAAAAGATGCGTTTGACATGAGAACTGTATCTCCAATTATTCAAGAAAAATCACATAACTTACAAAATTCAGCTATAATCAGATCCCAAAATGTCAACTCATTGAATATTACTTTTATAGATAAATATATAAACAGAATACAGAGAGGGCGTTACCTTGGTTATTGGAATATATTAGATTTTCCTGACGCGAGAATAACAGACCCGTTTTATGTTAAAGAAATTGGCAATTTTGATTTAGAAGATGAATTTAAAGTGTATTATCATAGTTTATTTCAAAATAAGGCCTGTAGAAAGTTAATGTTTTATGCTGCATTGGACGTTGTTGAGAAAATGAGCAGAAATCTTCCTAATGATTTTGTAAAGGGTGTTCTTATTCAATTAGATGAGTTGATTGAGTTGACCGAAATTTCAACATATTATAGAACAGATTTTTCTGACAACAAAAACTATTGGAAGGGCTTTATTCACAGGAGGGTTGAGGCTAATAATGTTCCATTAAGTGAGATTAATTCATATTTGGTTGAGGCTAAAAATAAATTGTCAAGAATAGATCAATCAAAATTGGATGATGCTCTTTATGAAATTAGAATAAATAATGAAATTCAAATTTTGTTAAATTCAAAAGGCTATTTAGTTATGAAAAACCGGAAGAAATTCAGTTACAGTAATATAAAGTCTGTCAAATATCTAAAAGATGATTCTGGAGGATATTATTTAATTGTAGGAAAAGATTTTAGAGATTTATATGATGACGAATTAAATAAGGTCAATTAAAATTATTTAAACAGGATATAGGTTCTAATTCTACTACTCCGAAGGTGTAAAAAACCCTCATAAATTTATGAGGGTTTTTCTTGGTGGTCCCACCTGTCCTCACAAGGGGGTTACTCTTCCTTCGTAAATACTGACTTTTTGGATTTTACTTGGTTCACATTGTGAACCATTTTGGTTTCCTTTGTGAACCAAAGGTGAAAACTAGATTTTTTATGTAGAACCCTGGTTCAGGTTCTTTTAGGACCATTGTTTTGAATTGTTATATGTAGAAAATAAAAAACTATTCCCCCAATAATTGTCCATACAATATCATTCCAATCAAAAACTCCTCTTCCCG
>PKDT01000018.1 GCA_002863085.1 Flavobacteriales bacterium | reverse complement strand
ATACTTATGAATTTACTCGTAATGGTTCTTCAACTGTTAGTTTCTCAGGTCAGACAACCAGATTATCACAATCTGATGAACTTTACGGAGAGTTTAATAGCTCAACAGCAACTGTTGAAAGTTTGACTTTGATGTTTGCAGGCGATGCTAATGGTTCTGCTGGTTTTAGCGACCCTAGTCTCAATGGTACAACCAAACTATTACGTAGTAAAACTTCAGCTTCCGCTTTACGTGGCTCTGCAGTTACTCAATCAATGTTTGATGACTGGATTTCAGAGTATGTTAATGACGTTGTGCCTAACCTTGCTACTGATGCTTCAGAAGGTCAAGCCGGCTTATGGGGAGGGAAATACCAATTTAATAGTAAAGGCCACGAAATTGATCAGTTATTTTTCAAGGGATTGTTAGGAGCTTTTACTCTTGATCAAATTGTGAATAATTACATCCACCCTAATCAGTTAGACAGTGGAGATCGAGTAAGCAACAATGACAATGGTGTTTTATCAGATGGTAAAAATTATACTGACATGGAGCACAAATGGGATGAAGGTTTCGGATATCTTTATGGACATGTCATTGATGGTGTTGGTGAAGATTTGTCAACAGCTGGGACAACTCCTTCTGGAAATGGAAACCTTCTGATGAAATACTTTAAGAAAACAAATGAAAAGGATGCTTACGCAGGAATTGCTGCAACAGTATATGACGCATTTAAACTTGGAAGAGCAGCAATTGTGGCTAAGGATTATGATCTAAGAGACGAGCAGGCTGAGATTATTAAAATTAATTTGTCAAAAGCTGTTGGTGTCTATGCCTTACATTACCTTAGTGGTGCTATTGCTGCTTTAAGTGACTCATCATCTGATAAGCGCGATGCTTTTCATGGACTATCAGAAGGATATGGATTTGTAATGAGTTTACAGTTTACAAATGACGGTACTGATACACCTTATTTTACAAAATCAGAAGTTGATTCATATTTACAGCAAATTGATAACTTCTACACTGTAGAGACGTCAACATTACAAACAATTCATGATGAAATCAAATCAAAATTTGATTTGTAATTTAAAATTAAACATTGAAGTTTGTAGCTATAGCTTAGTTATACCTTAATCATCTTAATCAATTTTACAAATATTAATTAATTTAGTTTTTAATGTTTATTTCAAGTAACAAACAGAATATTAATTCTGTTTGTTACTTATATTTGCACTGCTATGAAAAATATTTTAAAAATATTCATTCTATTTATATTTATTTCTTGCTCAGACAACAAAAATGTCCAAGACAATGTTGACAGTTTTGACCGCTCGAGTTTGTTGAGTGAATTAACAAATAACTTAATTGTCCCTGCTCATGATAATTTTGCTTTAAATTTTTCAGTTTTTGAAAGTGATTTTGAAAGATTTAGTTCTGACTTATCTATTCCAAACTTACAAAAACTTAGATCTAGTTTTATTGATAGTTATATGGCTTGGCAACATATAGAAATGTTCAATATCGGGAAAGCTGAAGAAATATTTTATAATTTAAAGACAAATTCATATCCAGCCAATATTTTAAGAATTGATGCAAATAAGAATAACAATAGTATAGACCTAGATATGCCTAATGAAAATAATTACCCTACTCAGGGTTTTCCCACAATAGATTATTTTCTTTTTGGAATAGCCGAAACGGATGAAATGATTCTAAATGAATTAAGTGATGCAACTAACCTTAGTTATCTAAATTTATTAGTTGAAAAAATCTCAACTAATTCAGAATCAGTTATTAATTTTTGGAAAAACAATACCCACGACTTTGCCAACTCAGCCGATGGCAGTCAATCATCTAATCTGAACATGCTTGCTAATGATTTTGTTTATTATTACGAAAAGGGTCTTAGAGCAAATAAAATTGGGATTCCAGCTGGCAGGTGGTCTAATAAACTCCCGAACAATGTAGAGGCAGTTTATTCAAAAATCCATTCAAAAAATTTAGCTCTTGAAGGATTGAAAGCCTCAAAAAATTTCTTTCTTGGAATGAACTTTAACACTGGTACCCCCAGCGATTATTCTTTTAAGACCTATGTTGATTACTTAGATACTGAAAACAGTCTTTCTAATTTGATATTAGAATCATTTGACAATTCAATGTCAAAGCTACAGGTCCTTAATGATGATCTTTCATATCAAGTTGATAATAATAATACTCAGATGTTAGAGGCCTATGATGCTATTCAAGAAGGCGTAGTATTTCTAAAAACAGATATGTTATCATTGTTAAGTATTTCAGTTGATTATATGGACGCTGACGGAGATTAAACTAAAATGTCTGTAAATTCATATCTGAATTCATATGTAAACAATAGCCCCTTAATTGTATTTAGAATCTTTTTTGGGTTATTAATTTTTTTCAGTCAGATAAGATTTTGGTATAAAGGCTGGATTGAGTCCATTTATATAGATCCAGTTTTTCATTTTTCGTACTATTGGTTTTCTTGGGTTAAACCAATAGGAGATTACACTTACCTAATATTCATAATTTGTTTAATATCTTCTTTATTTCTAGTAGTTGGCTTCAAATACCGTATTTCAGCATTAATTCTTTTTTTAAGTTATACTTACATTGAACTAATGGACAAAACAACATATTTGAATCATTATTATTTAGTTAGTTTGATATTGTTTATGCTTATTTTTTTACCGGCCTCGAGTAGGTTTTCTATTGATTCATCAAAGACCACTGATTCTTATTTTGTCCCAAGATGGACTATCGATAGTCTTAAAATAATGCTTTGTATAGTTTATTTTCATGCTGGTATTGCAAAAGTAAATTCTGATTGGCTACTAAGTGCACAACCATTAAAAATATGGTTATTGGGAAATTACGATATCCCGTTAATTGGTGATAGTTTATTACAACAGAACTGGGTTCATTATGCAATGAGTTGGGGTGGTATGTTTTATGATATATTTATTCCATTTTTA
>PKDT01000007.1 GCA_002863085.1 Flavobacteriales bacterium | reverse complement strand
GTTGAGTATACAGCAACTGTCAATATTCCCATCTCCTTACATGTTCTAATAACACGCAAAGCAATTTCTCCTCTATTAGCAATAAGTATTTTTTTAAACATGATTATCTAATTAAGATGGGTCAACTAAAAATAAAGGCTGATCAAACTCAACAGGGCTTGAATCATCAACTAAGATTTTAACAATTTTACCCGACACTTCGGACTCAATATCATTGAAGAGCTTCATAGCTTCAATAACACATAAAACTGTTCCTTCGCTTATCGTGTCACCAACCTCTACAAAGACTGGCTTGTCTGGGGAGGGCTTACGGTAAAAGGTTCCAATAATTGGAGACTTTACTGTAATATACTTATCATCCTCAGCAATTTCAACAGCTGGTTCAGCAACAACAGGGGATTGAACTTGAGGTGTAGGTGGTGCTGAGGGCGCGACGTTAACAGGAACAGTTTCCTGAACGACTATGGGCTGCTTGTCGTCAGTGGTTTTGATAGTAATTTTGACATTCTCCATTTCAAGCTTTACTTCGCTCGCACCAGACTTAGCAACAAATTTGATAAGATTTTGTATTTCTTTTAGTTTCATATTAATAAATTCATAAAAAGCAAAAATGAGCAGTTTTTGCTTAAAAACCTACAAAAAATCGTAAAAAACACTCAAAAATGGCTAAAAAACACTCAAAAATGGCTAAAAACATTTAAAAAATACTTTATAATTGAAATTATAAAATTATGAATTATGTAAAAACCTATATACGTCACAAATATATATTTTTTATCAAAAAATGTGTTTTTTTATATAAATATGCCTTTTTTTATCATAAAATGACTTAAAATGTGCAAAAAATAGCCAAAAATATATTTTTTATTTTTTTGCGGTATTCTCAATATTTATGAAAAAATCTAAGATATTTTTAATAATTATCAATTCATTTTTGTCGTATTCTCATAGTTTTGTAAATTCAAAATTCAATTTAAAGGAATTGTTTTTTACATTAAACATTTAACAAATGATGAAAAACTTAATATTTTTTTTCTTTTTAAGCTTCAGCTTTATTTCATTGCCGCAAGAAAAGGAATTTGATAGTTGGACTATTCATATTGAACCTTATATTCAGGCCTATTTGGTTTCAAATGAGGCGGAAAATATAAGAAACGCTGAGCTCAACCTTCCGGTCTTTTTTGCAAACGTAATGTTAGAAAATGGTGGCAGCCTATTACTTGGTATGTTCTCTGAAAATTCTCTATACCCTGATTACAACGGTGGTGAAATTGAAATAAATATATCTTTCAGGACCGGTTCTGGGGAATTTACTACTAAGCTGGATGATGAATTTTGGACTTTAAAAAATAGTAATAGCAGTACAGGTCCTTATGGAGAAGGTTATGCAATTTTTTTTGATTTAAACAACGAGAAAGCTCTTGATTTAATGTATGATATAATGAGGTTCAGCTGCCGGAGTGGAGTAAAAGGCTCCCGTTGTTCAAGTCTATACATTCAAACAATACATAATAAAGAGTCGAAAGTTTTTAGATTTTCAACCTCGGGGTATGAAGAAGCATTTGAGTTTTTAAAAGCTTGGTATCAAGACAACATCGATCCATTTCAAGAAGATAAAAAACCTCTTGGAAGGTAATTTTGATTTGGTTAAGATGTAGTTTCAGTTTCTTCAACCTCATTGTCAAGGAGTACTTTTCCTTTATAATAAAGCTTGCCTTCATGCCAATATGCTCTGTGGTATAAGTGGCTTTCACCAGTCTTTTTACAAACGGCAATCTGAGGCATTTCTGCCTTATAATGAGTACGTCTTTTGTCTCTTCTTGTCTTTGAAGTTTTTCTTTTAGGATGTGCCATTTTTTAATTTTTTAATTTTTTTAACTTGTTCCATCTTGGGTCAATAAAGCTATTGCTTTCTTTTGGCCTTAAATCATCTAGTATATCTAGTATTTCTGATTTTAAGCTTCCATCCTCAACCCCGGGATGAACTCTCTTGGCTGGCAAAGATAATACAATTAACTCAAATATGTATTGATCAAGGTCTATCTTGTGTTCTCCATGGGGTAAAACAAGAATTTCATAGTCTTCATTATTGAATACCTCACCAAACTTAACAACAAGATTTGAAGTTGCATTTAAGCTTAGGTCAAACGCCTCATTAGTCACATCACAATTAACATTTGCAGAACCATTTAGTTTGAATGTCAGCTCTAATATTGTTGCTTTTTTAACCAGTTCAATATTAAGCTGAGCGCCTATCGAATTAAAATCGTTATAGTCTTGTGAATCAAAGAAGTTGTTATCTACTTCAAATTCATAGTTGTGAGCTCCGATTTTTAAACCAGCAAACTCAATTTTATATATATTTTTCTTATTCATTTTACAACTAGCGGGCAGCAAATATATAAATTTTCGTATAACAAGGCTTATTTTTTGTTATAATTTAACCTGTTGTTATATACCTCAACTGCTAAATATATAGCTGATAAAAATGACTCTTCATTGGCAATGCCCTTTCCAGCAATCCCATATGCTGTTCCGTGATCTGGAGATGTTCTTATTTTATCTAGACCTGATGTATAATTTACGCCAGTATTAAAAGTTAAGGTTTTAAAGGGGATCAGGCCTTGATCATGATAACATGCAACTACTAAATCAAAATTTCTATATTGTTGGGTTCCGAAAAAACTATCAGACGGAAAAGGACCGTTAACAGAGACTCCCAAGTTAATCAATCTTTCAATCACTGGTTTTAATATCTCATTATCACTATTAGAAATAACACCGTTATCTCCGGCGTGTGGGTCAATAGAAAGTAGTGCGATTTTTGGCTCTTCTATGTTAAAGTCTGTGATTAATGTTCTGTTTAAGTTATTAAGTTTTAATTCAATCTTTTCATGGCTTAAGTTTTCTAAAACTTTGGAAAGTGGAATATGCTCACTCAAAAGAGCAACCCTTAGTTCTTTAGAAACCATCATCATTGTTGAG
>PKDT01000003.1 GCA_002863085.1 Flavobacteriales bacterium | reverse complement strand
CGAAGAATATTTAAAAAAAATAATAGGTAATTCAAATGACAGCTCTATTATTTCAGACAGCTATTACAATCTTGGAAACAATATGCTTCAACAACAAAAAATAAATGAAGCTATTGATGCATATAAAAATTGTTTAAGAATTAATCCTGAAGATGAAGAGGCTCGATATAATTTAACAAAATCTTTATCTCTTTTGAATCAGAACAACAACAACAGTGATGAAAGTCAAGATAAAAATAATGATAGTGATGATAAGAAAGAAAATCAAGACTCTGGTCAAACTGACGGAGATAATAAAAAGGAAAACGAGGAACAAAATGATGCTGATAACAAATCCTCAGATTCAGATGAAAAGAAAAGCGAAAATGATAGTGAGCAAAGTAGTCAGCCATCAAATGAAAAACAAAACACTTTATCCAAAGATGAAATAAAACGCATGTTGGAAGCACTTGATAGAGAGGAGAAAAAAGTCCAAGATAAAATGAAGAAGATTAACGCTAGTCAACCAAAAAAATTAGAAAAAGATTGGTGATATGTTCAAAAAAATAATCATACTTTTTTTATTTATTTTTCAATTTAATTTCAGTCAAACATTAGATGTTCAGCTTAGCAACAACGTTGTTGGTGTTAACGAGACTTTTGAAATTAAATTTAGTATTGATGGCAAAGGCTCAAATTTTGTTCCTCCAAACTTTTCAGAAAATTTTACATTAATAAGTGGCCCAATGAGGTCATCTAGTACAAGTATTATTAATGGTTCAATGACGCAAGAGACCAGTTATACATATGTATTAAGAGCAAATAAAATTGGTGTTTTTACTATTTTGCCAGCAAACATCAGATATAAGGGTAAAACTATCGGGTCAAAGCCAATTACTGTTCAAGTTAAAAAATCAACTTCAAAAAAACCAAATACACCTTTTGAGATTGCTTCAAGAAAAATTCATTTAGTTGTTTCTTCCAACAAGAAAACGTGTTATGTTGGTGAACCTGTAGTGTTGACTTACAAAATATTTTTTAACTTAAACATCGGAGGCTTGAATCAAAAAAAAGTTGAATACAATGGTTTTTGGACTGAGTCTGTAAATATTAACACAGAAACAAAAAAAGCAAATTTCAAAGGAGAAAATTACAATTATGCAACAATTAGCCAGGTTGTACTTATTCCTCAGTCATCTGGACTAAAGAAAATAACTCCAATGGAAATTGAATTAGTTGCAAGTATTCCTTCAAATCGACGTGATTTTTTTGGAATGTTAACTTCACAAAATGTTGATTTAAAAATAGCTTCTAATGATTTACAATTAACCGTCTTGGATTTACCAAAAGAAAACAAACCAACTTCCTTCTCTGGTGCTGTTGGTGAATATGATTTTGAATTAAAATTAGAAAAAAATAAAATTGAAGTTAATGAGTCATGCCTGTTAAATCTTGTCATTTCTGGAAATGGCAATCTTAATTTACTAACTGCACCAGAATTAAAATTAAGTAATAATATTGAAGTTTTTGAGTCAAAATCAAACGATAAAATTATCTTTAACTCAAGAGGAATTTCTGGAAAAAAAATTGATGAATATCTCTTGGTTCCAAGGTATAAGGGAAATTATGTTGTTGATCCAATAACTTTTACATACTTTAATCCAAATAAAAAAGAATATATAACATTGGATTCTGATGTTTTAAAAATTGATGTAATACCATCAAAATATGATGTTGATGAAACAGTTTCTAAGTCTGATTATAACAAAGAAAAAATAGACATATTGAGTGACGATATTAGATACATAAAAGTAAATCCATCCAAGGACATATTTAAAGAGAATTTTGTAAAGAGTAATATTTTTCTTGTTTTATTAATAATACCTATCATTGCTTTACTTTTTGTAATCCTAATTTTTTTAAATATAATTGATATATTGAAAATTTTTCCTTCAAGTGTTATTCAAAAGGTAAATCAGAGGCTTGACATTGCCAATAAGCTATTAAATGATGAAAAATTTGACGAGTTATTTTCTCATCTCCTTGATACTATGTTTTACTATTGTGAAAAAAGATTGTTAATCAATAAATCTGAACTGAAAATTAACAATATTTTAAACGTTATGACGAATAAAAAAATCGAAAAAAAACTTACAGATGAGTTTTCTTCGTTTGTAAAGCAGTTTGAGTCATATAATTATTCGAAGAAAAAAAGAAATTTAGACAATATAAAACAAACAATAACTCAGCTTAATGAACTCATAATCAAAATTGATAATCAGCTATGAAAAAATATTCATTATTGTTATTATTTACCTTTCAGTTTGCTTTTTCGATTAATGTTGATTCAGTTTTCGTTTCCGCCAATAATTTTTATGAAAAAACGGACTTCCGAAATGCAATAAGAGATTATAAAAAAATTATTGACTCAGAAATTCCAAACAGTATTCTTTACTACAATATAGGGAACTCATATTTCAAATTGAATGAACTTGGATATGCAAGGTTGTACTATGAAAAAGCAAAATTATTGACTCCAAATGACGTTGATTTGATTTACAACCTAGAAATTTTGGAAAATAGATTAATTGATGATATACCAAAATTATCAAGCTTTTTTTTAATTGATTTTTTTAAAAAAATTAGTCAAACTTTAACATCTTCAACTTGGTCATTATTAACATTAATTTTCACCTACTTGTCTGTAGTTTTAATTTGTGTAATAATGTTACACAAAAGTAAAAAGTACAGAACATTTGCACTCAACTTATTTTTACTTTCATTTCCTGTTTTGATAATTTCTATTGTTTTTTTATTATCAAACATCATAAATACTAAAGAACATGGCATATTAATAACTACGAATTCATACATTAAAACAGCTCCATCATCAAATTCAGAAAATGCATTTATTATCAATGAAGGGGCTAAGTTTGAGTTGATTGATAATGTGGATAAATGGTCTAGAATTCAGCTAGAGGATGGTAATAATGGCTGGATTCAAAACGATAAATTTTTAAAAGTTCAAAAC
>PKDT01000022.1 GCA_002863085.1 Flavobacteriales bacterium | reverse complement strand
GATAAAGAATTTAGGCCAAAGTCTAAGATGTACTAAAATATTCAGTATTATTTTTTTTACTGCAGTTTGTAATATCTTATTTGTAAGCTGTGATAATTCTGAATTATCATTTGCTGATTCACCGGTTGATTATGTTAATCCACTAATTGGTTCAGATTCATCATTTGAGCTTTCAAACGGTAATACGTACCCAGCCATTGCAAGACCGTGGGGAATGAACTTTTGGACTCCTCAGACTGGGATGATGGGAGATGGATGGGGGTATACTTATAAGTCTGAAAAAATGGTTGGAATTAAACAAACTCATCAACCAAGCCCATGGATTAATGATTATGGAGCCTTTTCTTTAATGGCAGGAATTGGTGAGCTAAAGGTAAAAGAAGATGAAAGAAAGTTGTCTTTTAATCATACTAATGAAGTAGTTCAACCTCATTATTACAGCGTTTTGTTTCACGAAATTGATACAAAAGTTGAGTTAACTACAACAGAGAGATCTGCCTATTTTAGGTTCAGTTTTCCAAAGGTTGAGCAAGCCAATATTATTATTGATGCCTTTAACAAGGGATCAGAAATAATGATTTACCCAGATCAAAAAAAAATAATTGGTATTGCCAAAAATAATTCCGGAGGTGTACCCGACAATTTTGCAAATTATTTTATTGTAGAATTTAACACCCCTTTTAAATTATATGGAACGTGGACAAATTCTGAAATTCAAAAATCAAATAAAAATTTAAAAGGTGAGCATGTAGGAGCATTTCTGGTTTTTGATACGCAGGAAAATAGTGAAGTATTAGTAAAAGTTTCTTCATCGTTTATAAATCATGCACAGGCATCAATCAATCTTAATAGGGAAATTCCAGAAAATATTTCATTTGACGAGTTAGTTGAGGAGGGGAAATTAGTTTGGAACAATGAGCTTTCTAAAATAAAAGTTGCCTCCCAAGAGTCTGAGAAAACAAATGAAGATTTAATAAAATTTTATTCCTCACTATACAGAACAATATTATTTCCAAGACAGTTTCATGAATATGACCTAGATAATAATCAAATTCACTATAGCCCATATGACGGAAATATATATGATGGGCCTTTATACACAGATAATGGATTTTGGGATACTTTTAGAGCTGTATTTCCATTTTATTCTTTGGTCTATCCGGAAAAATTAGGAGAAATAATACAGGGTATTATGGTTAACCCTTATATAGAAAGTGGGTGGCTACCCGAATGGTCCAGCCCAGGGCACAGAGATTGTATGATTGGATCAAACTCAGCTTCAATAATTGCTGAGGCTTATTTGAAGGGAATCACTGATTTTGATATTGAAAAAGCATATGAAGGAATTTTAAATAATTCTGAAAATGAAGGCCCATTAAGCTCAGTTGGAAGAAAAGGTGTTGAATTTTATAACGACCTCGGTTATATTCCATATGATTCTTCGGTTAATGAAAATGTTGCCCGAACTCTTGAGTATGCTTATAATGATTTTAGTATTTGGAAATTGGCTGAAGCGTTAAACAGACCTGAAAAAGAAGTTAATTTGTTTAGGGAAAGAGCAGATTATTATAAAAATGTTTTTGACAATGAAACAAACTTTATGCGAGGTAAGATGAGGGATGGAAACTTTCAATCACCTTTTAGAGCAGATGCATGGGGTGGAGCTTTTACTGAGGGAAGTTCATGGCATTACACTTGGTCAGTTCTCCACGACCCGAAAGGGTTAATGAACCTAATGGGTGGAAGAATTGAGTTTATTGATAAACTTGATGCTGTATTTGAAACTGAACCAACATCTGATTTTTCGTATTATGGGTTTAAAATTCATGAAATAGTTGAGATGGAACTATTGAACATGGGTCAGTATGCACATGGAAATCAACCGATACAACACGCTATATATTTTTATAATTATGCTAGAGAACCATGGAAAACCCAAGAAAAAATAAGATATGTTTTGGATAATCTCTATGGTCCAGGATCCGACGGGTATTGTGGCGATGAGGATAATGGTCAAACTTCAGCGTGGTATGTATTCTCTGCGTTAGGTTTTTATCCTGTTGCACCTGTAACAGGTCAATATGTTATTGGATCACCTTTATTTGAGAAAGCAGAAATATCACTTTCTAACGGAAAAAAACTAAAAATTAACTCAGATAATAATTCTCCTTTAAATTTTTATATAAAAGGAGTTAATTTAAACGGATCTAAATACAACAATAATTGGTTATCTCATTCTGAATTAACAAAGGGACCTAAAATAGATTTTAGAATGCAGAGTGTGCCCTCAGCCTGGGGATCAGATGAATCAAGTGTGCCATATTCTATGACTGATGACAAATAAAAAAACCGCCCATTGGGCGGTTTTTTAAATTATTTCAATTTTTCTTTTTATTAAAGTTTAAAGAAAATTGCTAGAGATGGCGCAGCTCTAAAGTTGTTAATTTCGCCTTCCCAACCAAACATCATAGAAGAATCGTCTCCTTGTTTTACATACTGAAGTATGTTAGCTAGTTGGAAATTGATGATGATGTTCTCATTTACAAAGTAGTTCATACCAATACCAGAACCTAACCTTGTCTGAGCGTCATCAAAGCTGTCACCGCTAGTAGTACCAAAGCCTACAGCCCACCATAATTTAGTTTTATCTCCTAAGTCCATAAAATAGTTATAGTAAGCTAAACCAAAATCAGTGTTAGAAACTTTAGTTCCATCAACATCTGTACTCATAAGTCCTAAAGACACACCGATTGCAGCCTTTTCGCTTAAGAAATATCCTGCTTGAGGAGCGATAGTGTTCATTTTAGTTTCAACACCACCCATGTCCATAGAACCGAATGTAATTCCACCACCAAGTACCCAGTCACCAGCTTCGTAACCGTAACTAGCGTCTTGTGCATTAATAGTAGAAATACCGAAAAATAATACTGTAATAAAAAGTAATAATTTTTTCATTTTAAATCAATTTTTAGTTAATATGAGGCAAATATACGAAATTATTTAAAAAACAACTTTTTTTTTGCGA
>PKDT01000027.1 GCA_002863085.1 Flavobacteriales bacterium | reverse complement strand
AATATTGAATTCAGAAAGTTTATTTTCATCTACTGAAATTTCTATTTCCTCATCAGGAAATCCAGAAATTTTAATCTGGGAAACACCATCCATTTCTCTTAAATCATTTTCGATTTTTTTTGAAATATTCTTTAGTGATAGTAAATCCATTTTATTTCCACTAAGTGAGAAAATAATAGTTGCTTCTTGTTCTTCTACTTTAGAAACTACAATTGGCTCCATTTCATTAGGAAAAGAGGAAATTTTGTCAATGCCATTTTTAACTTCAATCAAAATTTCGTCAATATCATAATCCGTATCGGTTTCAACTAAAACACTGCCGGAGTTCTCTCTTGATGTCGAAGTCGTTCTATTTATTCCTGCAATGCCCTCTAAATTATTCTCAATTTTAACAATTATACTTTCTTCAACCTCAGAAGGTGATGCACCAGGAAAAACTGCATTTATAGTGATGAATTTTGGGCTTATTAAGGGAAAAAAAGATGACTTTAACGAAATAGTTCCAGCTATTCCAAAGATTATGAAAAATAAAATTAAAATATTTACTGGAATACTATGATTAACAAAATATCTAATAATATTTTTCACCTTTCGATAATTTTGACCTTCATTCCCTCATAAATGTCTGGAATAAATTCGGTTATTATGTAGGTATCGTCCTCAATACCTTTTACAATAGCGCTATTTTTGTTATAAAAAATTGGTTCGACATTGATTTTAACTATAGTATTTTCAGAAGATACTCCATATATAAATTCGTCATTTACAAGTAGAGATCGAGATAATAAGTAACTGTTCTCAATATTACCCAGATTTATATTTGCTTCAACAAATTCACCATCTTTAAACTTATTACTTTTAAACTCCACAAAAACACTAACCGTTTGTGTTAATTCGTTTATTTTTTTATTAATTCTTTTAATTGGTGCTTTAGTTTTCTTATCATTTTTAAAAACTTCTATCTTGTTTTTTAAAGATAATTTATCAATATACTTTGATGATATACTAAGCTCGAGTTCTAATTTTTCAGGGTCAATAAATTGCCCAATTTGTTGATTCAGTGAAATGAATGAACCCTCATTTACATTTGATTTTATAACAGTTCCATTAAAAGGAGCTTTAATAATATACTTTTTCAATCTTTCTTCTTTGTTTTTGACATTGAAATATTGAGATTCTATTGATTTTGCAGAAATAAATAAATTTTCTTTTTCACTCTTAGCGATTGGAAGTGGTTTAATTTTTTTATTCACATCAAGACTTAAGAAATATTTATTCCAATTATCAAAGTTTTCTTTAAAATCAATGTTGATCAAGGGCAATATTGAGGCAATTTTATTTTTTAATTCACTTCTTGATTGCTGAACAGTGGCATAATATTCATCTGAAATAATTTCAACCAATATTTCATTTTTTTTAAAAGAATTACCCTCTTTAAATTTTTTCTTGCGGTTAACTTTAACAATACCGCTTACTTCACTGAATAAATTAATTCTTTTTGAGGAAATTAACCTGCCACTACTATACAAAATCATGGAATTAGATTTGTTAGAAACTTTTTGTGCATACACTGATGTTAAACTTTCATTATTGTAAGTAACCTCAGTTTGATTTAAATCAATGATAAGATTGGAGATATAAATTCCTAATAACAAAATTATTGTTCCAACAACAAGTGAAAATATTGTTTTTCTCATATCAACAATTTTTGCAAATTTAATACCAAAAAAAATGTAAATTGTCACATATTTAAATTATTATATGGTTTTTCAAAAAGAAATTAGTTTAGGTCCTTACAAAAGAGGATTTCATATTATAAGTAATAAAATATTTAATGAATTACCAATCTTAACCGGCATTGTGCATGTTTTTATAAAACATACCTCTGCAAGTTTAACTATAAACGAGAATGCAGATCCCAGCGTACGAGAAGATTTTGAAACACATTTTAATAAAATGGTTCCAGAGGAAGCAAATTACTTTAAACACATAATAGAAGGACCTGATGATATGACTTCCCACATAAAAAGTAGTTTATTAGGTTCATCAATTTCATTTCCGATTAAAAATGGAATTCCTCAAACTGGTACATGGCAGGGGATATATTTGTGTGAGCACAGAAATTCAGGGTGTAAACGAAATTTAGTTATTACTGCTATAGGGGATTAGTCTATATAATCGATTACTTTTTCTAGCATTTCCCCTCTTGAACCTTTAACCAAAATTGTAGATTTTTTTAATTTATCAAAATCATATGAATTGATAAACTCATTAACATTATTGTATTTGATAAATTTTTCTGAATTATTTGTATTCGAAAAAATCTTTCCAATTAATATTATTTTCTTAATGTTACTTGATTGACAATAATCAGTAATTTCTTGATGATATTTAATTTCATTAACACCAAGTTCATACATATCACCTAAAATCAAAATTTTATTTTTGAAATTAGTTTTAATAAAGTTTTTTATTGATGCGTACATACTGGATGGATTTGCATTGTAAGCATCTAAAAGAATAGTATTAGATTTTTTTTTGATTATTTCTGATCGGTTGTTTTTGGGAATATAATTTGAAATTCCTTCAGAAATACTTTTAATACTTATTTTGAAATATTTCCCAATGCAAACCGCAGCCATAATATTATCAACGTTATACTTACCATACAATGAGCTAGAAATATTTTCATTTTCTGTATTTATTATTATGCTCTCATTAACAGAGCACAACTTATATTCACAAAATTTTGATTTCAAACCAAAGCTAAATTTTTTGTCATAGTTTTTTAGAAGTTTTTTTTGTTTATTATCGTCTAAATTGAAAAAAATAGTACCATTATTACTTCTTAGATAATTATAAAGTTCACTTTTACCCTGAAGAACCTTTGATTCGCTTCCAAATCCTTCAATATGAGCTTTTCCAAAATTTGTGATATATCCATAATTTGGCTCTGCTATATCGCATAGTAGTTTGATTTCTCCAAGGCTGCTTGCCCCCATTTCAATAATAGCAATTTCAGTATCGATTTTGATACTTAGTAGTGATAGCGGAACCCCAATATGATTATTAAGATTTCCAATTGTACATATTGTGCTGTAACTAGGTTTGAATACATTATAAAGTAGTTCTTTAGTGGTAGTTTTGCCATTGCTGCCGGTTAT
>PKDT01000032.1 GCA_002863085.1 Flavobacteriales bacterium | reverse complement strand
TAGTGATAGCGGAACCCCAATATGATTATTAAGATTTCCAATTGTACATATTGTGCTGTAACTAGGTTTGAATACATTATAAAGTAGTTCTTTAGTGGTAGTTTTGCCATTGCTGCCGGTTATCGCAATAATTTTTGTGTTTAATTTTTTTCTGTGAAAGTTTGCAAGTTTTTGAAGTGTTTCTAGGCAATTTTCAACAAGAATAAATCTTTCATCGATTTTATACTTCTCATCATCAACAATGGCATATCGAGCACCATTTTCAATTGCAGATTTTGCAAATTTATTACCATTAAACCTATCACCTTTTAAGGATATGAATAATGAATTATCTACAATTTTCCTTGAGTCAATACTTACACTATCTGTGCTAAGAAAAAACTTGTATATATCATTTATTAGCATGCTAAATAATTACAAGGTGGTAAGAAAAAAAACAAACGATAATTTTAGTTTCTGGTTTTTCGTTTACCGGATGATTTAGGCCCTAATCTTGACATTGCACATCTAAATCCAATGAAGTCAGTAGCTTGGTCTTGAGGGTAGAATCTTCTTTGCGCCGGATCTAGCCAATAAGCTCGATCTTTCCATGATCCACCTTTGTATACTCTAACTTGATCATTTATCAATGTAGTTTTTGATTCATCTTTATCGTAATCAAACTGTTCTGTCGAAGGGTCAATATCGCTATAGTCAGGGGATTTATACATAATGTTAGTTTCACCCTCTTCGTCATCAGCACGATTATACCTTATTGACGAAGAAACATCTCCGTCTCTAAAATTGATATTATAGCTTTTATCAAATTGTGTTCGATATCTTACATCTGAATCTTCTAAATCAGTAACTAATATTTCACCTGGCAATACTCTAGCAACAATTTTTCCATTGGGTAAGGTATCATATTGAACCTCAGTAGCAATTGCAACTTTTCCATCATCACCTATTTGGAATTTTTTGTAATCATTACCTCTAAAGTAATTAAAGTCATTAAACTCATCGTCGACAATAGGTCTATATACATCGGCAACCCACTCAGCGACATTACCAGCCATATCGTAAAGTCCAAAAGAATTTGCTTCATAAGAACCAACTTTATTAGTAATGTCAGCACCATCATCAGACCAACCAGCAATTCCTCCATAGTCACCATCACTGTTTTTAAAATTAGCAAGCTGATCTCCAAGGTTTCTTCTTTTTCCGGTCCTTGTGTATGGACCTCTCCACGGATATTTTTTTCTACCGGTGTAGTTGTTAAAATCTCTCATTTCAGTTAATCCAAGTGCAGCATATTCCCACTCCGTTTCCGTTGGTAGTCTAAATTTCGGAATAATTATTCCGCTTTCTCTACTTGCCGTGCTTGGTGGTAGCGAATCTGCTGTTCGCGTTCTTTTACCTCTCAAAACATCAGTGTTGCCACCATAAGTTGAATTTGGATCAATCACGTAGGTGTCAAGACTAAACGTACTTTCACTATTTACACTATCAGTTTTAGCATCACGAACTAGAAAACCTTCTCTTTCGAGTACTAACTCTTGATATCTGTCAGATCTCCATTGCGCGTACTCGTATGCTTGAATCCAACTTACACCTACCACAGGGTAATTTGCGAACGCAGGATGTCTTAAATAATTATTTACCATATCTTCAGCATACCCTAACTTATTCCTCCATACAAGTGTATCAGGCAATGCATTACTGTAGATATTTCTGAATCTTGGTTCAGATGGAGGAAAATTTTTCTTTAACCAATCCAGATATTCAAGATACATTAAGTTGGTAACTTCAGTTTGATCCATGTAAAATGACTGAACATGCTGTTGATTTGGAGAATTATTCCAATCTCTTAAAGGGTCATCTTGTACTTTTCCTTTGGTAAACGTACCTCCCTCAACCAGAACCATGTTAGGTGGAACCTCTTGCTCTTTAAAATTATTGCCATCCCAAAAACCTCCTTTTTTGGCATTTATGTTCCATCCAGTACCTCTGGAAATACCATTATTTCCGTTGAACTGTGATTTATTACAGCTTTCAAACTGAATCAAAACAAAAAAACAGAAGACTATTTTAACAACTAACTTTAAATTTTTAACCATTTCAATCATATATTGATAGTATTTTCGATTCCAAATATAATAATTATATGTAATCATACAATTATAATACCGAATAGATTTAACATATAACGAAAGCATTTGTCTAATTATTATATTAATTTTACTGTTTCTTTTTGATAATAAATTTTTGAGACTTTCGTTTTTACTGACATGAGGAAATTAATTTTTTTAATTTTTGTATTATTCAGATTTGATAATGCTATATCACAAGAAGTTAACATTTTAGTTGAGTGGGGTAATTCAAAAAATTACTCTTTCAAAAATGAAATATTAAATGTTCCAACCGCAACAGATTTCTCAGTTGACTTTGCATATGGACATTATTATAAATTCGTAAGGCAATGGGAAGATAGCAGAATAATTGATAGTAAATCTGTTATCATAAAAAATATCATATATTCAGATATTGATGTTCTGAGCTATTCGGGTTTTGTGAATATGAATTTTCCAGATGAATTCAAAGTTGACTTCACTACATCTTTAGAAAAAAATAATAGCTATTCTTTTTTAGAATTTACACCTGTTATATATACAAATGGCTCGTATAAAAAAATTGAAAGTTTTGATATTGAATTTCGATACTCCAACAACACTTTAAAAAATATTTCTACAATTGAAAGCTCCGTTCTAAATCAGGGAGATTGGTATCAATTTTTTATTGAAGAAACAGGTGTTTACAAACTTGATAAAAATTTTTTAGAACAGCTGGGTATTAATGTGAATCAAATTGATCCCAGGAAAATTAGAATATATGGAAGTGGTGGGAATATGTTAAGCATGATGAATTCAATTGAAAATATAACTGAGCCTATTGAAAATTCAATAAAAATCATCGGGGAAGAAGATGGTGTATTTGATAATGAAGATTATATTATATTTTATGCGATTGGTCCTGACCAATTCAACTCAGAAAGCAATACACACAAAAATCTTTATGAAGATCAAATTTCATATTTTCTGAATTATAGTGAACAGAGTGGTTTGAGGGTGGAAGATTTTAATGAAACGGATTTAACTGCAGAATATACAATTGACTACTATACTAATTACAAATTTCACGAACTAGATAACTACAATATAGCACAAATTGGAAGAAGATG
>PKDT01000052.1 GCA_002863085.1 Flavobacteriales bacterium | reverse complement strand
ATTCAGATTTTTGGTATTACAGGTTCAATTCGACTTACTATAAAAAAATATTAATGGCTAAAAAAACATTTTCAAATGTACTGGTTTTAACGGCTGAGGAATTTAAAAGAAATCCCGAAATAACCTTGAAAAAAGTGTATTCTTTCTTGGGGGTTAAATTAATTGTAAAAAAACAAGCTTTAGAAACTAAATTCAATGTTGGAGGATATTACAAAAAAAACCTTATTACGTCATTGCTATTTCAACCTTCTAGTTTTAAAAATGCATTAAAAAAAATAATAAAACCCACTAGGGGGATTAAGATGCTTGTAAGCAGGTTTTCAAGATTATTTCAAATTAAGCAGCCATCAATTGATCAGGATTCTCTTAGCTATTTGAAAAAACATTTTTCCAAGGAAATTAATAATTTAAAAAAAATGAATATTGATGTTTCGAAATGGAGAAAATATTAATTTGAAAAAAATGCCAGTGAAGAACATTATTTTATTAATGTTTTCACTCGGTATTTTCTTTATTCCATTTAATTCATGGTCAGGAATCAGTTTTATGGGTGAGTTTTATAGGGACTCTTGCATAATATTTTTCATTTTCTCATTTTTTTTTATCATCACAAGCGGAAGCCTCAAAATACCCTTAAGTAACCTAATCTTTCAGTTGCTCATCGTGTTTATATTCTGGTGTTTATTTAGTTTTATGTTTAATATAAATAATGCACTTGACTATAAATTTAAACAAACAACAGGCATTGTTAGATTTATAAGGCAGTATGGCTCTTTGATTATTGCCTCCGCCTTTATTCCATTAACTTTCTATAATGTTTTAAAAAAGTTTGACTTGAATTTCTTGCTAAAACTCATTAGAAAAACAATCCTTGCATCATTAGTAATCGTACTGATCTATTCTATCATTGAGGTGTTGATTGTAAAGTTCAATATGATTTTTTTAAAAAAGAGTCTTCTTAATCTCTTTGACTTTTTTCCTTTTACCGAGGCCAAAATAGACCTTAGATTAAAAAGAATATCTTCAGTTTCTTTTGAACCCCCTGCTTTAGGCACATATTTATTATCAATTTCTGCATGGATGTTTAGCTATGTTTTGACTGAAACAAAGAAATGGAAATACCTTCCAACAATTGCTGTGCTTTTTCTAGCCTATATTTCTGGATCCAGAGCCGCATTTTTTATTGTCCTTGTTCAGTTCATTGTAGCTATATATCTTTTTGTCATTAAAACCGTATCCGTTAAAACCGTTTATAGGATATTGATCATTGCTTTTTTCTCATTTACTTTTGTTGCAATTATATATAACAAGCAGATTAGTTCATTAATTGAAAAAGAGCTTGCCTCATTTAAAATTGATAATTCAAAACACTCGCTTTCAAACAAATCAAGATTTGGTATACAGCAGGCAATGTTTAGAGTGTTTGTTCAGAATCCAATTTCAGGAGTTGGATATGGTTTACAAGCTTTTGAATCATCAAGAATGTATCCGGTCTGGGCAAAGAAAGATAATTGGGAGTTTCGTTTAAAATATTTAAATCAAAATGATAAACGCTTTCCACCTGGTTATAACCTTTATATTAGAATTCTTAGTGAAACAGGTGTGGTTGGTTTTTTAATTTTCAGCTTGTTTCTTCTTCACATTTTTTTATGGTGTTTCAACAATTTAAAATCTAAAAATGAAACCATCGTTTTCATAATTTTTATCTCTATGATCGGTTTTTCCCTCAATTGGTTAAAAATGGATTCATTCAGAATATATTTCTTTTGGTTATGCTTGGCAATGATATGGCTTTTAGATGCAAATAAACATGCCCATGAGAAGTAGACTAATTATTACAATTCCTCATTTTAATAATCCCACCGGTTTAATGTTGACGATTGGATCAATAAATGAACCCTTTTCAATTGATGTCATAGTCGTAGATGATGGCAGTAAAAATATATTTAATGAACGTTTAGTTGTAAGTAAATACCAAAACTCAGGAAAGATTTTTTTTAAATATTTGAAAGAAAATATTGGTGTTGGGGCAGCTTCTAATTATGCATTAGCTTTTGTAAAAAAAAACAATTACACGCATATAGGCAGATTAGATGCTGGCGACATTTGTTATAAAAACAAGTTTTTTAAACAATTAAATTTCCTTGAAAAAAACTCTAATATAAAATTGGTTGGTTCATGGGCCAGGGCAGTTAATAACCTAGGCAAACTTTTGTTCCATATAAAGCACCCAACAAACTATGATGAAATTAGAAAAAAAATTTATTTAAACAGCATGTTTGTAAACCCCACAGTTGTTTTTGACGTCTCAGTTTTAGAGACTGTTAAAGAGTACCCAAGAGAATACAGTTACGCAGCTCATGATTATGCTTTTTATTTTAAAGTTGTAAAAAAATATGAGTGTGCAAATTTAGCCGAGGTATTATTAGATTATGTTATAGACGTAAACTCTATTTCTTCAAAAAACAGGAAGCTTCAGGTAAAGAACAGGATAAAAATAATTCTTGACAATTTTACTTTCGGAATTTATCCAATATATGGTCTCTTAAGAAGTTTAATATTGTATTTATTTTCTAGAAGTTTTTTAAATTATGTTAAATCAAAAATTAATTAGGGTAATGCAATCTAAGGCTCAAAAAACATATGATTATTTGGCGGCAATAATTTGCCTTTCCATTCCTTTTATGACTTATGCAAAAGCGTTTGTTAATATAGTGATGATTAGTATGCTGATAGTTACTTTTTTTATTTTCAATTTGAAAAAAATTAAGCAGTTAATATATCAGAAATACTTTAAAATATTTTTTGGTTTTTTCATGTTCTGTTTAACAACGTCATTAATAAACAACTCTATTTTAGATGACTTCTCGGAAATAAGAAAGATTGCTCAATCGTTATTATTAATGATATTGTTTGTGCTTGTTTATAATAAAGAAAAGCTTGTCAATGCATTAATACTGGGAACAATTGTAAGTGCAATAATAACTTGTTCTAACATATTAGCTTATCAATCAAATTTGACTGAATCCCTTCCTTTAACTGGATCTTTAGTAAATAAACTCTATATCACACAAAGACTCTATCTTGGCTTTCTTATTCTAATTTCCCTAATTTTCTTAGCCGAAAAATTCTCTCGCGCAAAACACAAAATATATAAAATTGTTATTATATTTTTATCATTATTTCTGTTTTCAGCCCTATTTATAGTTTCATCAAGAAGCTCTATATTGATAGCATTTATTT
>PKDT01000034.1 GCA_002863085.1 Flavobacteriales bacterium | reverse complement strand
AGGTTTTTTATGTTCTCTAGTGCAGTTATAAAATCTTTCTTTCCTCTCGTTTTTGAAATACAAAAAGCTTGAATCATTTTAATGTTTAAACTATCAGGATTTAATGTTTTTAAGGCTTTGTTTGTTAATTCTAATGCATCATTATAATTTTTGTTTATATATAATTTGTAAATTTTTTCATACTCCGTGCCCTCGCCTTCTTTACTAACTGCCAATAGCTCTCCTGTGCTTGCATTAATGTATTTATTGTTAGGGAATTCCTTTTTTATTTTTTGTAAAACTTTTTGCTTTTCTGTTTCCACTTCTAATAAGTCATATAAAAAAACTAATTGCATAAACACTAGAAGCTTATACTCTGTTTCATTAAATCTACTCAACATGGTTTCATAAGTGTAAATAGATTGGTTATAATCATAAAACTTGTTTTTTAAGCTTGAGCCCAAGTTATAATATGCCTTTTCTATTAGGTTATATGTAGAATCCTGTTGTTCTTTTGTAATAGGAATTTTTGACAAATAATACTCTCGACTATATTTTTCTTTTAAACTTGGGCCGTCATTTTCTTCTAAGCCCATGAGATTTTCCTCATCCATTTGATTTTTATTCTTTCTTCTCCAATTATTTTCATTTTTTCGGTTCCCCCACCTGGTTAAAAACTCAGAATAACCAAAACTCATTGCAGTGGGATTATAAAAATACCACCCCCCACCTGTAGGTAGCGTTGCTTGGTTCCTATTAAATTCATATTGGTTGAAGTTGCTACCAAAATTATTTTCTTTTTCTTGCTCTTTTTTTTCCATGTCTTGTAATTTTAAAGCTTCTATATAATCATCTATTTTTTGATTTCTTTCCCCCTCTGTTAAAAAAGCTAAAGCTAATAGACTGTCTTTTTCTTGTATAATATCTTGATTTATTACAACGTCATTTAAGTTACTGTGAGTTCTTTTTGTTTGAACATACCTTTCGTCACCCGAGTCCATTAACATTAGAATGGAGTCGTGTTGAATGTAAGCCGATTTATATTCTTTTTGATTTAAATAAATTTCCGACAACTTAAAGTGGGTTTGCAGTTTTTGATTTATGTTAAATAAGAATGAGCTTAGTGACTTGTTGTAATTATCAACAGCCTCAACAGTGTCTCCTTCATTTAATTTAATTTCTGCTATTGCAAAATATATTTGGTCCCTATATTCAATATTTTTTATGTCTTTTAACATTTTATTGTAATCCTTGAGAAGATTTTGCGGGTCTCCAGACGAATACGCGTATGAATTTGCTTTATTGAGCGATGCCCTGAAGCTCATTTCATAATCAGGGTTTGATTTAATAACGTTGTTATAGTTTTCTAAAGCCTTGTCTCCATTCTGTAAGCGTTCGTACAATTGGGCCAAAATGAAGAAAACCCTTGGTTTTAACTCTTTTAATTGATTTGTTTTTTGTGCCTTTTCTAGATAATTAACTGCTTGTTTATAGTTTTTTTCATTAATATAAACTTCTGATAAACCCAAATAAACTAAAAGTAGCTCTTCTTTAGTTAGTTTTTTTTCATCTAATAATGTTTGTAGTGTTTTTTTTGCTGTTTGAAGATTGTCTAAGCGAATGTCGCATTTAGCAGACCATATAAGAGATTTATTAACAAGCTCTCCGCTTGAATAAGATCGGGTTATAAATTTAAATGTGTTCAGTGAAGCGAGGTACTCTTTTTTATAATACCTCGCCTGAGCCATTAAAAAATAGTTGTCCTCTATCCACTTGTTTTTTTCTTTATTATTAATCTCCATAGAATGAAGAGTTATTACCCTGGTTGTTTTTTCAATAGCTCTGTCCATGTTGGGAAAAACCTGACCCTTTAATTCAATTCTATTTATTTTATCAATTGGAATTATGTTCTGAAAATTTTCTTTGTGTTCATTTTCTATTTTTTTTAAACCAGCCTTCACACTTTCTTTTGCATTAAAATAACCATTATATTTTGCTGTAGTTTGGTGATATGTTCTGCTAAAAAAATTATCCCTTGATGTGGAACAACCAGTAATAACAATTATTATTAGAATTAGAAATGCTGATATTTTATTCAATTTTCTTCTTTCTTTAATTATATACTTAACTGTATATATTTTTTTTTATTTTAAATTTTAAATCTTTACCTATTTTTATATTTAAAATTTGTAATTATACACCCATTATGAAATCTATTCTAGCAAAACTACTAATAAAATACCGAGTTGATGTATTTAAAAAAGAGTCTTTAGAAAAAATCAGTAGCTTCCATTTAAATAAAATGCAATTGAGCATATTGTTTGTTTTTATATTTACTTTAAGTTTTTTTGTTAGTTCTGTATTTATTTTTTTTACACCAATAGGAGATAAGTTTTTTGAAATGTCAAAAAAGAGTGAAGTTTCTAAATTATATATGCAAGTTGACTCTATAGAAAATTTATTAAACCTACAGTTAGATTACAGCGAACGATTAAAGTTAATTTTTAATGATTTTGATACCACTCAAAATCAGAGTAATAGTGATGTGGCCTTTTCACTAAACTCATTACAATCAAAAATGACACAACAAGACTCAACATTATTAAGTTTTATTAAAAAATTAGATAATGAGAGTGTTTATAAATACAACCAAAGTGTTCTACAAAAATTAAACTTACAAAACCCGACAAATGGAATGATAACATCTAAATTTGACGCGAAAAATAAACATTTTGGTGTTGATATAGCGGCAAAAGAAAATTCTGATGTTTATTCTGTATTGAGTGGTGTGATAGTGTTTGCGGGATTCTCTGATGAGTTGGGTAATTTTATCATAGTAGCACATGAAAATAATTTCTTCTCAGTGTATTTACACAATTCGTCCTTATTGAAAAATAAAGGTGATGTTGTTAATTCTGGTGACAAAATTGCGTTAGTTGGAAGTACTGGAAAATTATCATCTGCCCCGCATCTACATTTTGAATTATGGAGTGGTCTAAAACCGATTGATCCTGAAAAATACTTACAATTTGATTAATCATGTCAGTTAAAAAAATTATCGTTAAGTATTTAGCAAAAAAAAATAAAAAATTTATTGACTCTTGGTCCAAAAACTCTATTTCAAACCAAAAAAAATTATTTAAAAATTTAATATTCAACTTAGAAAGAACTGAGTTTGGTAAAGATATCGGCGCCTCTAAAGAGATGAAAATCGAAGAGTTCCGAAAAAAATGTACAATTAAATCTTACGAAGATTTTTCAAGCTACATAAAAAAAATATCGCTTGGTGAAAAAAATATTCTTTGGCCAGGGG
>PKDT01000078.1 GCA_002863085.1 Flavobacteriales bacterium | reverse complement strand
AGCAAGTCTAGAAAATTATATGACATATATGGTAACACCAGACAAAGACTTTGCTCAACTTGTAAATGATTCAGTATTTATTTACAGGCCGGTTTTTGGAGGTGGATATGAAACCTGGGGTGTTAAAGAAGTTTTGGAAAAATTTGAAATTTCTAAACCATCTCAAGTAATAGATTTTCTTGCAATGAAAGGGGACTCTATTGATAATATTCCTGGGTTGCCAGGGGTTGGAGATAAAACTGCTAAGAAATTCATTAATGAATACGGCTCGATTGAAAATTTATTGAACAATACAGATAAATTGAAGGGGAAGCTAAAAGAAAAGATTGAGCTAAATAAAGAATTGGGTATACTCTCAAAAAAGCTAGCAACAATAATCACCGATGTTCCGATCAGCTATGATATAAATAATTTTACATTAAGCCCCAAAAATCTAGACGAAACAAAAAAGATATTTGATGAACTTGAATTTAGAAGATTGAGTAGTTCATTAAATTCTATTTTTACAAATTCAAAAAATATCATTGAAGTTGCAAATTCTTTGAAAAAGAATGATAAATCAATAAATGCTGATTTTGGTCAATTTAGTTTGTTTGATAATCAAATTAGCAGCAATAATACAAACAAACTGGAATTAACGTCGCAAAAAATTATTTCAAAAAAATCAATGAATTTACTGCTATCAAGATTAAAAAAACAAAAAAAAGTAAGCTATAATTTAATTTCTGACAGTGATGATTTTTCGTTAAAGGAAATTTCGTTATGCTGGGAAAAGGGAATAACTTATGAAATTTCAAAAGATTATGAAGGATTCAAAAATGCTCTAAAACAATTATTTGAAAACAAAAATATTTTAAAAATTTCTGGTGATTTAAAGAATGACATCAAATTGATCGAAAATGAAGGGGTTAAAATTGAAGGTGAAATTTTTGATGTGAAACTTGCACATTATCTCATAAATCCAGACATAAGTCATGATTTAACCAATTTATCGAACAGATATCTTGATGCGAAGATAGATAAGAATTCCACTGAGCTTTTAAGCGGTGAAATAGCCAACATCAATATACAACTAGCAGAATTATTAAATAAGGATTTAGAAAAATTTAAATTGCTTGAGTTGTATAAATCAATAGAAATTCCACTATTAAAAACCCTGTCTAAAATGGAAAGAGTTGGGATAAATTTAGATTCACATTTTTTAAAAAATTTATCAAAAAAAACAACAAAAGACCTAAATATACTTAAAGAAAAAATATATAAAATTGCAGGTGTCGAATTTAATATTTCTTCACCAAAACAACTTGGAGAGGTTCTGTTTGAAAGATTAAAAATTAGTAGTAAACCAAAAAAAACAAAAACAGGACAATATTCAACCTCTGAAGATATATTAGCTGAACTTGTGGATGAGAATATAATTATAAAGTTAATCCTAGAATACAGAAGTATTTCTAAATTATTAAATACTTACATTGATTCACTACCGAAACAAGTAAGTGGAAAATCAGGAAGAATTCACACACAATATGTTCAAACTGTTGCGTCTACAGGGAGATTAAGTAGTATAAATCCAAACCTTCAAAATATTCCTATTAGAAGTGAGAGAGGAAGAGAAATCAGAAAAGCATTTATTCCTAAAAATAAAGATTATTTTATTTTGGCTGCTGACTATTCACAAATTGAGCTGAGAATCATAGCATCAATTAGTAAAGAGGAGAATATGATAAATGCATTCAAAAATGATGAAGATATTCATGCGGCGACAGCATCTTCAGTTTTTAATGTACCTATTTCAAATGTAAGTCGTGAACAAAGATCAAATGCTAAAATTGTAAACTTTGGTATTATTTATGGAGTTTCTGCTTTTGGATTAAGTAACCAGACAAATTTAAACAGAAATGAGTCAAAGCTGCTTATCGATACCTATTACAAAAAGTATCCTAGACTAAAGGAATATATATCAAATCAAATTTCATTTGCAAGAAATAATGGATATGTTCAAACCTTGCTTGGTAGAAGAAGGTATCTTAAAGATATAAATTCAAGAAATGCTGTAGTTAGAGGGGCTGCTGAGAGAAATGCTATTAATGCACCTATTCAAGGAAGTGCTGCAGATATTATTAAGATTGCAATGATAAATATTCAAAATAAATTAGAATCTGAGGATTATCAGAGTAAAATGTTATTGCAAGTTCACGATGAGCTTGTATTTGATGTTTTTAAACCCGAACTTAATAAAGTTATTGATATGGTCAAATCTGAAATGATGAATGCTTATCAAATAGAAGTTCCCCTTAAGGTTGACATTAATTATGGGTTAAACTGGCTAGAAGCACACTAAGCAACAAATTCTTCCCCATAAAAAAAAATCTTTATCTGTTTGCTAATCAAATATATAATTGTAGATTTGCATGCTCTTTTAGAGAAGAAGCTATAAATATAGAAATTTGGATACATTTAGTTTTAAAACAATTTCAGCAAATAAAAAAACAGTTAAAAAAAACTGGGTAGTTGTTGATGCTAAAAATCAAACTTTAGGCAGACTGGCTAGTAAAGTTGCGGTTCTACTTAGAGGTAAACATAAACCCAACTATACACCTCATGTTGATTGTGGTGATTATGTTATTGTTATCAACTCTAGAAATATCAAGCTTACAGGTAAAAAATGGGAGCAAAAAAAATATATACGATACACTGGTTATCCCGGTGGTCAACGCTCTCTCAACGCAAATGAACAGTTTGAAAAAAATCCAGACTCTATTATTGAAAAAGCTATAAAAGGAATGCTGCCAAAGAATAAACTTGGTGCTAATCTTTTTAGAAACTTGCATGTTTATCAAGACAATGAACACAAGCATATTGCACAAAACCCTAAACTAATTGATTTGAGTAAATTTTAAAATATGGACTCGGTTATACATAAAATTGGAAGAAGAAAAACATCTGTTGCTAGAATTTATTTAAAAAATGGCAAGGGTAGTTTTGTTATAAATGGTAAAGACTGGAAAACTTACTTTCCTACTCCAAGCTCACAATTTAAAATAAATCAACCATTTAAAGTTTGTTCACTTGAAAGTAAATTTGATATGAATGTTAATGTTTATGGTGGTGGTATGACTGGACAAGTGGAAGCTGTGAGATTGGCAATATCACGTGCTTTATGTGAGGTAGACGAAAAAAACCGAGAATTACTCAAGCCATTGGGTCTTTTAACCCGTGATCCTAGAATGGTTGAAAGAAAAAAGTTTGGTCAAAAGAAAGCAAGGAAAAAATTCCAATTCTCTAAGAGATAGAACATATAAAATTAGTTTAGCATCTAAATATTAAAGGCTATTAATTGAATACCACTTTGATATTGCTAAAATCAAGAACGTAAACTAAAAAAATGAAAGAAATAAAAG
>PKDT01000060.1 GCA_002863085.1 Flavobacteriales bacterium | reverse complement strand
GTACAAATTTGTACATATTTTAAAATCGTAAGTTTAAATGTTTCTTAACATTATTAGAGATGGGTCAGTCAACCAAAGTACTTAATAGTTACAGTTTTAAAAAAAGATATTGGGTAAAAAAAATAATTCAAGATGGCCGCCAAAAAATCCAAGATGGTCGCCACAAAAACCAGTTTTTACCGATTTGCTCCTCAGAAGTGAATATATGTGATAAACTCAAAGAACATAAAAGTTTTATCACATTTTGATCAACATTTTGGAAAAAAGATTTTCAAAATCTGATCATTTTTGAGTGAGTTATGGCCCTTGCAAATAGGGGTGTTTTTGGTCAAAAATATGTTTTTCGTAAATAAGCCCATGAAATCGCAATAATTTAATACTACTCAAAGAACAAATATTGTTTAGAGGCAGATTTTACATTAATATACAAAATATTATTAAAATCGTTTAAACAATTTTCAATTTATTGGCAAATGACGATTTTTTGTTGCGCACTAATAAAATTTGTACGTATTTTAAAATTGTAAGTTTAGATATTTCTTATAATAATTAGAGATGGTTTAGTCGACTAAATAAGTCTACACTAGTCAACTAAACCAGCTTATCTCAGTCGAGTCGATCTATTTCTTGTAATCGACTATTTAGTCGCGAATCTATACCCAAATTGTTATTGACATTCTGACATTTTACTTGTATTTTTTGGCATTTTGAGTGTTTTTGTGGACCCTAGTATAGATTCCGTACGTTTTTTTTATTAGCTTCCAAGTTGAAAATGGGACAAGAACCTGTCTGTAACTGACAACGCTGATCACCCAATATTGATAAAAAATAAATTAAAGAGAGCTAAACAATTATATTCATCATGAAAATAATATCTTCCTATTTCTTTCTTATTAGTCGACTAACTTATTATTTGGTCTTAGTCCAGTGGACTTTTAGTCGACTTAAATATTTTAGACGACCCCTCTTTAATCATAATACACGTATATTGTACCAACCAAATGTTGTTTCTTCTTTTTACAGATCAAGTTTTTCAGATATTAAGCTTATTTCCAAGAGAATATACCATGAAACTAAAAGCTAAAATCACCATGGCAACTACCGATTGGAATATATTTTTTTGTGCCTACCACAAAGACAATAAAATGTGGTGATGGCTTAAAAAGATAAGTTGCTAACATTGTGAAATTTTATGAACTCAATAGTTTCCAATTCTAATTGAAATAAAAAGCTTAGATGATGGAATGGAATTGAACAGACATTGATCAGAAACAGAGCAAGATATTATGAAGCATCTTTCCTCTTTATATGATGACAATCAATCACCTTTGTTCAGACTAATAATAGAACTCCACAAGCTGTATAAACAGGGCCTAATGCATTGAACATGCTTTATTCAAAGCATCTCAGTATGACCAAGCTGTTATTTTAGAGAAAATAGCTCTATTTCTGAGGTAACTATACATACAAAAAGAATTGTCCTTTTCTGAAACACTTCTGAAAAAGATACAGCTATTTCTGTCTTTTTATGATTATCCATATTTTCGAAAACAAGAAAAGAGCATCTGGTGGTCCTTTTGTATGAAAATGGATTGAATATATG
This sequence comes from Flavobacteriales bacterium, assembly GCA_002863085.1. Taxonomy (GTDB): domain Bacteria; phylum Bacteroidota; class Bacteroidia; order Flavobacteriales; family TMED113. Next base: position 1,825 of record PKDT01000060.1, on the reverse strand, counting down.
CTATGACATCGTTTTAAGTATTCATACTACTGTTGCAGAATACGTTGCTGAGGAATGTCGTTGTGATGATTGTTTTACTATGTAATGTTGTTGCACAATCAAAGTCTTGAATTAGTTGGCCTGATATCATCTAACTTAGAAGAGCGCTTGGATTTTCAGTTATTCCTATTGCTCCTCCATCTGGTTTTACAAATGCATCGTTAAGCATCCATTCTTTTTGTAGGTACAGTGATAGTTGAATTCTAGCAAATATGTAAGTGCCCGATCCGCACGGGATAGGTGTGGTTTAACATTATCTGATGTAATTTTATTTTCTTTAAAAGTATATTGAATTAGTTGTTCCGGAACACAGTTATCAACATAATCAGTATCAAAGCCTCCGTGAAATTTTGCATTCTAACATATATTATTTCAGAAATAGAGCAGCTTTCTCTAATCTCTAATATAATAGCATTGTCCTACTGAGATACCTTGAATAAAGCAGATCCAATGTGCTTTGTGAATAAGAACAATTTGCTTTCCATTTTTAAAGAGGTTCCATTTCGGGTAGTTGATCTAGAAATATTTCTTTTAAACGGGTCTTATTTATAGTGCTATTTTTAATTCTAAGCTGCATTAGACTCTGTTCATATAGCTCGAAGAGCTCAGTTCGTCTGAAAAAAAAATGGATGGTCATCATAGGTTGAAGGGGAGATTTTCAACTTGAAAGCTGATCAAAAACGTACTAAATCTATACTGGGGTCAACAAAAACACTCAAAATGCCAAAAAATACAAGTAAAATGTCAGAATGTCAATAACAATTTGGGTATAGATTCTAGACTAAATAGTCGATTACAAGAAATAGATCGACTCGACTGAGATTAGCTATTTAAGTTGACTAGTGTAGACTTTTTTAGTCGACTAACACATCTCTAATTATCATAAGAAATATTTAAACTTACAATTTTAAGATACGTACAAATTCTATTAGTGTGCACCAAAAATCGTTATTTGCCAATAAATTGAAAATTATTTAACCGATTTTGATAATATTTGGTATGTTAATGTACAATTTGCCTCTAAACAATAATTGTTCTTTGAGTAGTATTAAATTATTGTGATTTCATTGACTTATTTGCGAAAAACATATTTTTGACCAAAAAAACACTCCTATTTGAAAGGGCCATAACTCACTCAAAAATTATCGGATTTTGAATATCTTTTTTCCAAAATGTTGATCAAAATGTGATAAAACTTTTATGTTCTTTGAGTTTATCACATATTTTTACTCCTGAGGAGCAAATCGGTAAAAACTTATTTTTGTGGCGGCCATCTTGGATTTTTTGGCGGCCATCTTGAATTTTTTTTTTGCCCAACATCTTTTTTTTTGAAACTCTATACTATGAAGTACTTTAGCTGACTGATCCAGCTCTAATTATGATAAGAAACATTTAAACTTACGATTTTAAAATATGTACAAATTTGTACAAATTCTATTAGTGCGCACCAAAAAATCGTTATTTGTCAATAATTTCAAAATTTGTTAACCGATTTTGATAATATTTGGTATATTAATGTAAAATCTGTCTCTAAACAATATTTGTTCTTTGAGTAGTATTAAATTATTGCGATTTCATGGACTTATTTACGAAAAACATGTTTTTGACCAAAAACACCCCTATTTGCAAGGGCCATAACTCACTTAAAAATGATCGGATTTTGAAAATCTTTTTTCCAAAATGTTCATCAAAGTGTGATAAAGCTTTTATGTTCTTTGAGTTTATCACATATATTTACTCCTGAGAAGCAAATCGGTAAAAACTGATTTTTGTGTCGGCCATCTTG
>PKDT01000036.1 GCA_002863085.1 Flavobacteriales bacterium | reverse complement strand
CTTTTGTAATGGCAGGAATTAATACAAAAATTGTAAGAAGAAGTCATGCACTAATTGATTTCAAATACGGATCAGACTTTTCTTATGATGAGGCAACATTGTCTGGAAAAGGAGTTTTGGGTCAAGTAAAAGGATACTTAAGTTTGATTCCAATTTTTTTAGCAACTAGAAAAAAAGGTAGTTTCATAAAAAATATTGTAGATTATGTTTTGCCTAAATCCGGTGAGGGACCTTCAGAAAAAACCAGAATTAGCGGATACTATAATCTGCGATTTTATTTGACTCAACAAAATAAAATATACTTAAGTAAAGTAATTGGTGATATGGATCCTGGTTATGGATCAACTTCTAAAATGTTGGCTGAAAGTGCTGTTTGTCTTGCCTTAGATAAAACACCTGAAACTTACGGGATCTTAACTCCATCAGTAGCATTGGGTGATCCACTTTTAAAAAGACTACAGGAAAATGCAGGGTTAACTTTTATTTTTAATTAACTCCCAATTCTAAAAGTAGCTTTAACTAAAAAGGTGTTTTCGGGTCTGGAGTCTTTGATGTTTTCAATCAAATTTCCGAATAAATTATTATTGATATCGGTAAAATTATTTATCCCTTGAGCCCAAACAAAATACAACTCAGCTCCAGCCTTATATTCCCATCTCAACACCAGATTGGATTTAAATTGTATACTCGTAAAATCTGGATCACCAAAACTATAATCAATATTATTATCTAAGTCCTCATCAATGTAGTATCTGTCATTTTCAAATAAAATTTGCTGAGAATTATATTCGGAAAATCTATCATTTAATTTTTTTGCTGTTGAATTAGTTACATATTTAAACTGATCATAATTAGCTTTAAATATGAATGGCTGACCATAATATTGAATGGATAAATTTGGATTTATCAAGTAATTTAATCTAATTGATGTTGATATACTTTCATTGTCTATTCTGCCTAAAATATATCTACTACTATCGCCAAATTCTTTTGTAGTCAGATACTGTGACAGGTTGGGATTGGTTCTGTACTGAGGTGAAATTGAAATTGAAAAATTGCTAAATGGTCTATAACCAAATTCAGCATCAATTGTAAAGAAAGAAAAGTTATTTTCCTTCGCCTTACTATACAACATTCCAATAGTATAAGTAAACTTTTTTCTTGTGTCACTAATTAACCAACTTCCAAAATAATTCTCTTCTGAGAATCTCCATCTCGGCCCTCCTCTTAAGTATGTATTAATAAAAATTTTAGGTTTGTGAGCTGCTGTCGAACGAATTTTAAAATTATTTTTAAAAGTCAAAAAACTGTTTAAGCTATATTGAGTTCGATTGTGATTACCTTCAAAATCGTAAGTTGAAAATTGCTCAAAACCAATTTCAATAGATCTAAAATTGTTTGTAGGTTTTAAAGTTCTATAACTAACATTTAATGCTTGAATTTTGTTGTCTGCTTGTTTCAAATATCCAATATCATTAAGTTCCAGCTCAGGTGAATACCAATCAAATCCAACATTATATGTCCAATTTCCACCTGCTTGTTTTCCAATGTTAAAAGTTCCACCGGTACCAGTTAGTGATGTTCGATTTTCATCAACTGAAACGTGGTCAGCGTCTACTCTTTGAAATAGATGAACTATTGAGTTTTGAGTTCTTGTTATAGATTCTTTACTTCCTTCAACTTTACTCATAATTATTTTACCATCGAAAAAATAATCCTTATTATTCCATTGGTGTTTAAAATCTATCCCTGTTGAAAAAGCATTTTTATGTAAGAAATCTAAATTTTCATCAAGATTGAATCGGCGAGTATTTGTAAGAATTCCACCGACGTAACTGTTGCTGTCATTATAATCTTTTTGAATTCTTGCAACTATGTAATTTGTTTGAGGCTCAACCAATTCTTCCCTCGTATTTTGACCGTCACTTATTTTTGCAAATTCATCTGAAGTCATGCTTTCTAGTAAACCAATTGACCAACCGTTATTTGTCTTTCCAGAGATTTTTACTGCTCCAAGTATAGTTGTATTGAGAGGTTGATTGGAATATTCATTAGTATTTAGAGATGGATAGCCGCTTGGTGATTTCCCAATTCTTCTTGAAAAGAAAAGATTATCATTTTGACCTCCAAAATTAAAATCAAATATATTTTTACCTTCAACAAAAAATGGTCTTTTTTCATCAAAAAATATTTCAAATCCGTCGAGATTAATAACTGATGGATCTGCCTCAACTTGTCCAAAATCAGGATTAATTGTAAAGTCTAATGTCAAGTCACTAGTTATGTTTATTTTACCATCAATTCCAAAATTAGTCTTCAAATCTGACCCATCCCTAAACGGATTGCCTGTTTCATTTTCATAAGAATTATATTCAACAAGTGAAAATGGCTTTATTTCATAATTAAGCTTAGGAGTTATTTTTGAAATACCTTTTATCTCTCCACTTTCTGAAATCCATCCTGCTGAACCTGCAGGCACCCTATCCCACAATGATTGTTCATTAACTTTAAAATCAACACGCATAATATTAAATCCCCAAATTTGGATATCTTGATTTTTAAATCTTAACTGGCTGAAAGGGATTTTTACCTCTGCATTCCATCCATCACTATCAACTTTAGTTTTAGAATACCATACTGCGTTCCAGCTTTCGTCTTCATTATCACCGTTATTACTAGCAAACACATCTCTTTGGGTTCCTGCTGACGAAAGTCCGAAAACAAATGAATTTATTTTATCATTATTGCTGTCGAATGCAATGTATATTGCATCTCCGTCTAATTGATCTCTTCTTGTTAATCTATTTACAATTTCATCAGGGTTAATTAATGATTTTACAAAAACATAAATAGCATTGTCATCAAATAATAATTTAAATTTTGTCTGGTTTGAAGGCTGGGTATTTTCTTCTGGCTGCAATTCGATGAAATCAGTTTGCCAATCAACTTCTTTCCATGCTTCATCGGAAATATCTCCATCTATAATGGGGGGTAAATTTTTGTCAATTTTTTTAGTAAAATATGTTTTCTTATCGGACTGGGTAAAACAAATACCAAATGAAAAAAAGAATAGAAGTAGTAATCTCATTATAAAACTTTTCTCAGAAATATGTTTTTGTTAAGCTTTTGGTTTTTTTCTTTAAAGAAGATTATATCATCAACCAAAACCCATTTATTATTTTCTGAGCCAATATTTATTTTTTTATTTAACGAATCGTCAATTACTATTTCATCACCAACTATTGACCATTTGACTTCTTCTTGTTCGTCATAATCTAAAAAATTTAGAGTAAGTGTAGCTGTATTATTTTTTTTGAAAAGAATATAAATATCAGCAGTATCCAAAATATCTTCTGCAAAACCTGACGCCAACTGTACCGCCATTTTCTCAAACATATCAAGGTCTTTTGTTTCTTCTTTTAAAAGTTGTTTTACCTTAACTTTAACCTCCCACTTACCTATTACGTCAGATTTAGTTAGTTTGTTTTGAGAAAACATTAATGAGGATATCAGAAAAAATAAATATAAAATTCTCATAAATTCAATTATATATAATTCAAACTTACCTTATAAATATCTTACAATTGTTAAAAAAAAACTAATCTTTAGTTAAAGATGATTAATCAAATTTTTTGAATAAATTTCAGCAGTGAAAAGAATTAT
>PKDT01000059.1 GCA_002863085.1 Flavobacteriales bacterium | reverse complement strand
GTTTTAAATGATGCAATCAAATCAACTAACTTTTTTTCAATATCATCTAAGATATTTTTCAATTCTGAAGTATTGGCAAATTCAACATCCTCCTGAGAAAAATCTAATTCAAGCTCTATTAAAGAAGCAAAATTCAATAACCTTTCTCTAAGCATATTAATATCATTCCTAAATCCACCTCTCATTTGGTTCATTGCGATTTTATGTGATGATTCAGAATTACTTGAAATTAAATCAGCAACTGATTCAGCCTCGCTTAAATCCATTTTTCCATTGAGGAAGGCTTTCATTGTGAATTCACCTGGTTTGGCTAATCGGCAATTTAATTTTAAAAGCAACTGAATTATTGAGTTTTGAATGAAACTACTGCAGTGGCAAGATATTTCAACTACATCCTCACCAGTATATGATTTTGGATTTCTAAAAATTGATACAAGAACTTTATCAATAAATGAATCTGAATCTTTGATGTATCCTAATTGAATTTTATTTGATTGGGTTTGTTTAAGGGAGATTTTGTCAAAAGAGTAAAATATCTTATCAACAATTTGAATACTTTCTGGTCCAGAAACCCTTATTACAGAAATGGCACCTAAACCTGAAGGGGTTGCTAATGCTATAATATTATCGTTATCAATCAAAACAAATAATAATTTAGACAAAGATACAATCGTAATTAATATGAATCTAAATATTATTATGAGTTTAAATAAATATATATTTGTCACATATTATAATGAATCTTCTTGTTTATATAATTCTCTATCCATTAATTTGGATAATATCAAAGTCTAATTTCAGGCTGATTTACCTATTTTCAGATTTTTTATATTTGATCCTTTATCATGTTATTTCATATCGAAAAAAATTGGTAAGGAAAAATCTTGCTCTAGCATTGCCTGAAAAAACATTTTTAGAAAGAAAAATTATTGAAAAGAAATATTACAAGCATTTATCTGATCTATTTCTTGAATCATTCAAATCATTAAATATTAGTGAAGTTGACATAAAGAAAAGATACAGTTTTAAAAACATCGAATTATTGGATGAATTATACAAGAAAAAAAAGAATATTATTTTAATGGGTGGTCATTATGCTAGTTGGGAATGGTTTTTTATAATTGACAGACTAACTGATTATAGAATAAATGCCATTTATAAAAAACTTTCAAATAAATACTTTGATAGTTTAATAAAAAAAATTAGGAGTAAGTACAATGGGAATTTAATCTCGACTAAAAATACATTTAAAGAAATTTTAAAAAATACTAAATTAAAAGGGTTAAATATTTATGGATTTGCCTCGGACCAATCTCCGAAAAAAAATAAAGCAACATATTGGAATAATTTTTTGAACAATTTTGTACCATTTCACACCGGTGCTGAGATAATTGCAAAAAAATACGATATGGCTGTAGTTTATATGAATGTAGAAAAGGTTAAAAGAGGATATTATTTAGCGTCTTTTGAACTGATCACTGACAAACCAAAAAAATATAAAGACTTTAAAATTACAGAAGATTTTATTAAACTATTAGAAAATCAAATATTCAAAGCTCCAGAATATTATACATGGACTCATAATAGATTTAAACATCGAAAAACTAATTAATATTTGCTTACTTCAGAAACAAATTTTTCGGCTAATAAATTTGCTTCATTTTGAGATTTAGCTTCACTGTAAATTCTAATGATTGGTTCGGTGTTACTCTTCCTTAAATGAACCCATGAATCTTTAAAATCAATTTTCAATCCATCTAAAGTGTTAATTTCCTCTTCTGAGTATTTATCTCTCATGGATTTTAATATTTCGTCTAGTTTAACTCCTTCACCTAATTTTACCTTACTTTTACTCATATAATAAACTGGTAAGCTGTTTTTCAATTCAGTCATCTTCATGTTAAGATTTGAAAAATGAGTTAAAAATAATGCTATTCCAACCAAAGCATCTCTACCGTAGTGAAATTCAGGTAGTATGATACCACCATTTCCTTCACCTCCAATCACGGCATTCTTATCTTTCATTAACTCAACTACATTAACCTCCCCGACTTTACTAAAATAATGATTACAGTTTTTTGAATTACTTAAATCTTTCATAGCCCTGGATGAACTAAGATTACTGACCGTATTCCCAGGATTTTGTTGTAGGTAATAATCAGCACATGCAACTAATGTATATTCTTCTCCAAATACATCTCCATTTTCACAAACAAAAGCCAATCTATCTACATCTGGATCAACAACAATACCCAAATCAGCCTTAGTTTTAACAACTAATTCAGACAATTCCTTTAAATTATCCTTGAGAGGTTCGGGATCATGTGGAAACTCCCCATTGGGAGTACAATATAACTCAACAACTTCTACACCCATCTTTTTTAATAATTCTGGTATAGCAATGCCCCCTGTGGAGTTAACCGCATCAACTACAATTTTTAATTGTTTTTTTTTAATACTTTGAACATTGACAGAGTTGAGATTTAAAATTAAATCAATGTGTTTACTGATATAATTATCAACTTTTTTAACATTACCCTTTTGAATATTTTTTTCAATAGTTGGTTTTGTTTCTGCAATTGCTAAGATATTATTTCCATCAGATTGGGATATAAATTCACCTTTATGATTTAAAAGCTTAAGTGCGTTCCAGTTTTTTGGATTGTGACTTGCCGTGATAATTATACCTCCATCAGCATTTTCCTCAGTTACTGCGATTTCAACAGTGGGAGTTGTTGATAAACCCAATGATATTACGTTAACACCCATACTAGTCAATGTTTGAATAACTAATGATTCGATCATCGGTCCTGAGGTTCTTGCATCTCTTCCTACAACAACACTATGGTTTGAGCTGAAATAAACAGACTTAAGCCATTTAATATAAGATATTGTAAAAAGAATTACATCATCATTTGTTAAGTCCTCACCTACTCTGTTTCCGATGGTTCCTCGAATCCCTGAAATTGACTTAATTAGTGGCATTAAAATTGTTTTTGCTAATATAGCTTTATTTAATAATAGATAAATAATTTGAATTTGTAAATTGTTAAAAATTTACTCAGTGAAAAATATAATCATAATACTGATATCAATTACTTTAATTTCTTGTAAAAAAGATAAACTAGGCTATATAGCAGAAAATGGTATGGTTGTTTCTGCCAGAATTGAAGCAAGTAAAATAGGTGTTGATATTTTAAGAAAAGGAGGTAATGCTTTTGATGCAATGATAGCTACTGAGTTAGCATTAGCTGTTTCGTATCCGTCTGCAGGAAATATCGGAGGTGGTGGGTTTATGGTTTTTAGAAAAAATAATGGAGAAATTGGAGCACTTGATTTTCGCGAGAAAGCGCCCTTAACAGCTGACGAGAATATGTATATTGATGAAAACGGTAATATAATTGAAAAGTTAAGTGAGGAAGGTGCTCTTTCATGTGCTGTTCCCGGAACAATTGCGGGCATTTTTAGCGTTCACGAACGATTTGGCACTTTACCAATCAGTGAAATTTTTAGACCAGTAATTGAACTTGCTGAAAATGGGATAGTCATAACTAAAAAACAGAGTGATAGAATTTCAGAATTTCACAATGATTTTGTAAGAATAAATAACAATGAAATTATATATAATAGAACTTTAAAAGAAAATGATACTCTTGTAAATATAAATTTAGCCAGTACATTAAAGAAAATAATGAAAAATGGTAAAGATGAATTTTACAATGGAGAAACAGC
>PKDT01000046.1 GCA_002863085.1 Flavobacteriales bacterium | reverse complement strand
AAATTGATTATTACCTTTATTTATCAAAATAATAGATTCAAAAGATGTAACTTTTCTTTCATAGGCATCTAATATTTCTGATCCATAAATATCTTCAATTGAGGCATTTGCAAATTCTTCAAACGATGGGATTTTTTCTGAAATAAATGGCATTTGCTGTGTCGAACATTCTTTTCCTCTTAATGGTACATATTGTCCATCATACTTATAACTCAATACAATATCATGGGTTCCGTTACCATCAAAATCACTTCCAAATATTTTTAAGGGTTTTTCAAATGAGGTTTTATATTTTGAATTATTTCCAATGTTTCCAATTACATAATCCTTTAACCCGTCATTGTTAATATCAGTTTCCTGAATATGAAACCATAATCCATATAATTCGTTTAAATTATTTTCGTAGCTAATATTTCTAAACTTCCCATTTTCATTTAAAAATAAACCGATATTAGTCCATTCGCCAACAGCGATAAAATCCTTCCAGCCATCATTATTAAAATCTGTAGCTATTATTTTGTTTATTATTCCAAAATTCTCAAAATCGGGTGAAATATTATAGGTATTATTAAATAATTTCCCATTAATATTTTCATAAATTATTGATGGTTCATGTATAGGGTATTTTTTTGTTTGAATCCTATTTCCTACAATTATATCCATATCACCGTCTTTATCATAGTCAATTGGCGTAACTGTTTTACCACTAATTGTGTAATTTTCCAAATCTTCTTGTGTGTCTCTAACAAAATTACCATTTCCAGAATTTAAATAAACCCTGTCAGCTAATTCTCCAGATCTGGAATTAAATTCATTACCGCCACTTACAATAAATAAATCTAAATCTTTATCATTGTCAATGTCAACAAAAATTGACTCCATATCTTCATACTTACTATCATTTTTAAATGAGCTATTTGTTTTTTGGAAATATCCGTCTTTGGAGCTCAAATAAAGCTTTCCTTCTTGATTAAATGCACCACCGATATAAAAATCATCAATCTTGTCACCATTTAGATCAGCCTTTGATATGTGTGGACCTAAGGTGGATTGTTTATATGGTAAAAGAATTTCTTGTTCAAAATCATTGTACTGGTTTTCGTTGTGAGAAAATAAAATTTGATCATTTATTTTTTCAAAAATAAAATTTGATTTTTCTTTTTTAATTTCATTTATTTTAGAATTAGATTGCTTAACAATTATATTTTGATTAGCATCAATGTCATATAAAACTTCTTTTTCACGTGAATTCCACTCGATTAAAACTGAATCAATTTTAGTTACTTTTCCAAGTCCAAAATGGACACTATTGTCAACAGCAGATAAATAACCCCTAACTCTTTTTGACTCCTTTTTTCTAGATTTATCTTTGAAGTAAATAGTAACCTTAGCAAATGTTTCTGATAATTTTCCTTCTAATTTTATTTTAAGAAAATTTCCAATCTTATTTTCAACTGAGAGGTTTTGATATAAAAAAGCATTTTCATCAATATTATTAACAACTATATCTAAATCTCCGTCATTGTCTAAATCAGCATATGATGCCCCATTTGAAAAGCTAGGTTCAAGTAAATTTGAATCACTACTAATTTCTTTGAAATTTAAATTTCCCTCATTTTTATACATAATATTAGATAATTTTTCAGATGGTAGCTCATTATATAATTTTTTCTTAATTTCTATTGGAACCTTATTATTATAATCTTTTTTAGTTTTATCAATTCTAATTCTTGAGTCATTATCTAAAGCATATTTTCTGTATCCATTTGTTACAAAAATGTCTTCGTTACCGTCATTATCAAAGTCAAAAATAAGCCCTGCCCAGCTCCAATCAGTTTTTGCAATATTTAATTGATGGGCAATGTTGTGGTATTTGTTATTTCCGATATTTAGCTGCAGAGAATTAAACATGTATTGGTAGTGCTGATCTAATTTATTCGTGATTAAATCAAAGTTCTCTGTATCCATTGAAGCCATTAGTGTTTTAGAACGCACGTGATCACTAGAAGCCATATCAAGAACTAAAATATCACTTAAGTTGTCATGATTTATATCCTCAATATCAACACCCATCCCATAAAATGAAATTTGTTTTGTAGCTTCTTTTATATTATTTGAAAATGTCCCATTTTTATTGTTAATATACATTGCATCTTTTAGATAGTAATCATTTGCAATATATATATCTGGCCAATTATCATCATTTAAGTCAGTTATGCATAAGCCTAAACCAAATGTTGGGCTTAAAATCCCCGCTTTTTCGGTTACATTTATAAACTTACCATTGATTTGTTCATACAAATGAGATGAATTTTCCATTAATACTTTTTTGTCTTCAAATTTTTTAAAAAAGGAGATTGGATCAAATCCAAAAAATTGATTCTCATTCATAACGATGCAATCCAAATCGCCATCGTTATCATAATCAAAGAAGGCAGATTGTGTACTAATACCCCCATCATTCAGCCCATATTCTTTACTTCTTTCAGTGAATGTTAAATCTTGATTATTAATTAGTAGGACATTTTCTCTACTTGATGGTTTATAAGGGCCACCTTGTGATATATAGATATCTAACCATCCATCAGCATTTATATCAACAAAAGTAATTCCACTTGCCCATCCTTTATTTTCATTGATACCACTATTTGAAGTAATATCCTCAAATTTTAAATTTCCTTTGTTTAGATAGAGTTTATTATCTTTTTGATTTGCTGTGAATAAAATATCTTGTAAACCATCATTATTAATATCTGCAATACCTACTCCAGATCCATTGTAGAAATAGTCATAATCAAATAGATTTTCATAGTTTTCTAGGTTAGGTGTGATTGTATTTGAAAATTCAATGCCTGAGTATGACGATGAAATTTTTTTGAATGGCATATCTTGATTTTTGATATCTGAAATATCTTTACATCCAAAAAATCCAACTAAAGATAAAGTTATTAAGTAAACTAGAGTTATATCTCTCATTTTACAAATTTAATGAAATCCAAAAAAAAAGAGCTTTACTTAGGAAAAGTAAAGCTCTTTTTTTTGTTTTGGTTTTCTTACTCAGCGCATACGGCAACTGGTAATAATCCTACACCGACAGCACCATAACCATCAGCAGCTAAAAATCCATCACCATAAGGTCCTGAACCATCAGCTAAGAAAGTTCCCGATGAATAGGCAATTTCGCCTCCAGGACCTACAATAATAAGTCCTATCTCACCATATTGGTCGCCTGGCCAATTCCAAGTTGCAGATTGTGTACCTTCAGGAATTTCAACTGTATCAACAGCAAAATAGCCATCATTAGTAGGTGTACAAGGGAATACATATGTTCCCCATTGAGAACACATAGCAACCTGAACTATTGTACCATCAATGTCTACAGAAAGACCTTGATTATAGTCTCCAGTCTGCCATCCGTCACCATAGTTGTCATACATGTGAACTGTATAAGTACCAGCTGCAGGAGAGCATGTTAATAATGCATTATACTGAAATGGTGAAGAAAAGTATCCACCAGTAATTATACCAGCAGCGGAATCAGGTCCGTACACTCTTCCATCAGTTAATACTACTTCAAGCTGAACAACTACTACATCACCAGGATTATAATCACCAGGATTAAGTCCCAGAGCAGCAGCAGCAGCTCCAAAAGTCATATTAATATCAGCTCTTGGTAGTCCAACATCACCTACGTAAGTTTCACTTGCAGGAATTGAATAAACAAATGCTGAAGCTTCAACAGTTCCATCTTCTGGAGATAGATCTCTAAATAAAGCATTAACTCTAATTTCAGATAATAAAGCTCCATCAGCCTCGTCT
>PKDT01000055.1 GCA_002863085.1 Flavobacteriales bacterium | reverse complement strand
AAATTGATTATTACCTTTATTTATCAAAATAATAGATTCAAAAGATGTAACTTTTCTTTCATAGGCATCTAATATTTCTGATCCATAAATATCTTCAATTGAGGCATTTGCAAATTCTTCAAATGATGGGATTTTTTCTGAAATAAATGGCATCTGTTGTGTAGAACATTCTTTTCCTCTTAATGGTACATATTGTCCTTCATACTTATAACTCAATACAATATCATGGGTTCCGTTGCCATCAAAATCACTTCCAAATATTTTTAAGGGTTTTTCAAATGAGGTTTTATATTTTGAATTATTTCCAATGTTCCCAATCACATAATCTTTTAACCCGTCATTGTTAATATCAGTTTCCTGAATATGAAACCATAATCCATACAATTCATTTAAATTATTTTCGTAGCTAATATTTCTAAACTTCCCATTTTCATTTAAAAATAAACCGATATTTGTCCATTCGCCAACAGCGATAAAATCCTTCCAGCCGTCATTATTAAAATCTGTAGTTATTATTTTGTTTATTATTCCAAAATTCTCAAAATCGGGAGAAATATTATAGGTATTATTAAATAATTTCCCATTTATATTTTCATAAATTATTGATGGTTCATGTATAGGATATTTTTTTGTTTGAATCCTATTTCCTACAATTATATCCATATCACCGTCTTTATCATAGTCAATTGGCGTAACTGTTTTACCACTAATTGTGTAATTTTCCAAATCTTCTTGTATGTCTCTAACAAAATTTCCATCTCCAGAATTTAAATAAACCCTGTCAGCTAATTCTGCAGACCTGGAATTAAATTCATTACCGCCACTTACAATAAATAAATCTAAATCTTTATCATTGTCTATGTCAACAAAAATTGACTCCATATCTTCATATTTACTATCATTTTTAAATGAGCTATTTGTTTTTTGGAAATATCCGTCTTTGGAGCTCAAATAAAGCTTTCCTTCTTGATTAAATGCTCCACCGATATAAAAATCATCAATCTTGTCACCATTTAGATCAGCCTTTGATATGTGTGGACCTAAGGTAGATTGTTTATATGGTAAAAGAATTTCTTGTTCAAAATCATTGTACTGGTTTTCGTTGTGAGAAAATAAAATTTTATCGTTTATTTTTTCAAAAATAAAATTTGATTTTTCTTTTTTAATTTCATTTATTTTAGAATTAGATTGCTTGACAATTATATTTTGATTAGTATCAATATTATATAAAACTTCTTTTTCACGAGAATTCCACTCGATTAAAACCGAATCAATTTTAGTTACTTTTCCAAGTCCAAAATGGACACTATTGTCCACAGCAGATAAATAACCCCTAACTCTTTTTGACTCCTTTTTTCTAGATTTATCTTTGAAGTAAATTGTAACCTTGGCAAATGTTTCTGATAATTTTCCTTCTAATTTTATTTTAAGAAAATTTCCAATCTTATTTTCAACAGAAAGGTTTTGATATAAAAAAGCATTTTCATCAATATTATTTACAACTATATCTAAATCTCCATCATTGTCTAAATCAGCATATGATGCCCCATTTGAAAAGCTTGGCTCAAGTAACTTTGAATCGTTACCAATTTCTTTGAAATTTAAATTTCCTTCATTTTTGTACATAATATTAGATAATTTTTCAGAGGGAAGCTCATCATATAGTTTTTTCTTAATTTCTATTGGAACCTTATTGTTATAATCTTTTTTTGTTTTATCAATTCTAATTCTTGAGTCATTATCTAAAGCATATTTTCTGTATCCATTTGTTACAAAAATGTCTTCATTACCATCGTGATCGAAATCAAAAATAAGGCCTGCCCAGCTCCAATCAGTTTTTGCAATATTTAATTGATGGGCAATGTTGTGATATTTGTTATTTCCAATATTTAGCTGCAGAGAATTAAACATGTATTGGTAGTGCTGATCTAATTTATTTGTGATTAAATCAAAGCTCTCTGTATCCATTGAGGCCATTAATGTTTTAGAACGTACGTGGTCACTTGAAGCCATATCAAGAACTAAAATATCACTTAAATTGTCATGATTTATGTCCTCAATATCAACACCCATCCCATAAAATGAAATTTGTTTTGTAGCTTCTTTAATATTATTTGAAAATGTTCCATTTTTATTGTTAATATACATTGCATCTTTTAGGTAGTAATCATTTGCAATATATATATCTGGCCAATCATCATCATTTAAGTCAGTTATGCATAAGCCTAAACCAAATGTTGGGCTTAAAATTCCCGCTTTTTCGGTTACGTTTATAAACTTACCATCGATTTGCTCATACAAATGAGATGAATTTTCCATTAATATTTTTTTGTCTTCAAATTTTTTAAAAAAGGAGATTGGGTCAAATCCAAAAAATTGATTCTCATTCATAACAATGCAATCTAAATCGCCATCGTTATCGTAATCAAAGAAAGCAGATTGTGTACTAATACCCCCATCATTTAGGCCATATTCTTTACTTCTTTCAGTGAATGTTAAATCTTTATTATTAATTAGTAAGACATTTTCTCTACTTGACGGATTATAAGGGCCACCTTGTGATATATATATATCTAACCATCCATCGGCATTTATATCAACAAAAGTAATTCCGCTTGCCCAACCTTTATTTTCATTTATTCCGCTATTAGAAGTAATATCCTCAAATTTCAAATCTCCTTTATTCAGATAGAGTTTATTATCTTTTTGATTTGCTGTGAATAAAATATCTTGTAAACCATCATTATTAATATCTGCAATACCAACTCCAGAGCCATTATAGAAATAGTCATAATCAAATAGATTTTCATAGTTTTCTAAGTTTGGTGTGATTGTATTTGAAAATTCAATACCTGAGTATGATGATGAAATTTTTTTGAATGGTATATCTTGATCCTTGATATCTGAAATATCTTTACAACCAAAAAAACCAACTAAAGATAAAGTTATTATGTAAACTAGAGTTACCTCTCTCATTTTACAAATTTAATGAAATCCAAAAAAAAAGAGCCTTACTTAAGAAAAGCAAAGCTCTTTTTTTTTTTTGCAGTTTATTTATTGAGCACAAACAGCTACTGGTAATAAACCTACACCAACAGCTCCAAAGCCATCAGCTGCTAAGAATCCGTCACCATAAGGTCCAGATCCATCAGCTAGAAAAGTACCAGATGAATAAGCAATTTCTCCTCCAGGACCAACTACAATAAGACCAATCTCACCATAAAAATCACCGTAGAAACTCCAAGTTGCAGATTGAGTACCTTCAGGAATTTCGACAGTAGTAACGGCAAAATAGCCATCGTTTGTTGGAGTACAATTGAAGGCAAAAGTTCCCCACTGTGAACACATTGCAACATCGACAATTGTACCATCTATATCAACAGAAAGTGCACCTCCTGGATCATAGCTACCAGTTTGCCATCCGTCACCATAGTTATCATACATGTGTACTGTATAGGTTCCAGGGGCAGGAGAACAAGTCAAGAGTGCATTATATTGAAATGGTGAAGAAAAGTATCCACCGGTAATTATACCAGCAGCGGAATCAGGTCCATAAACTCTTCCATCAGTCAATACTACTTCAAGTTGAACAACAACTACATCACCAGGGTTGTAATCACCAGGATTAAGTCCCAAGGCAGCAGCGGCAGCACCAAAAGTCATGTTAATATCAGCTCTTGGCAGTCCAACATCACCTATGTATGTTTCACTTGCAGGAATTGAATAAACAAATGCTGAAGCTTCAACAGTTCCATCTTCTGGAGATAGATCTCTAAATAAAGCATTAACTCTAATTTCAGATAATAAAGCTCCATCAGCCTCGTCT
>PKDT01000072.1 GCA_002863085.1 Flavobacteriales bacterium | reverse complement strand
AAGATTACTTTTTTTATTTAAATAGGATGCGTAGGTAACCATAATTCCAATCCCTAAGCTTAATGAAAAGAATGCTTGTGTAAAAGCGTTTCTTATTGTTTGAGGATTTCTCAATTCATTAAAGTCAAACTTAAGTAGAAATGTTTTATATCCTTCCCATGCACCTGAAAGTGAAGTAGCCCAAATAGCAAGAATCACAATAATTATGAAAAGGATTGGCATGAAATATCTAGTAACCTTTTCTATACCTTTTTTTATACCTGATGAAACTATTATTGCTGTAAGTACAAGACTTAATAGGTGGCCCAACAAAACACTGCTGCCACTACTAATCGAGCCAAAGAAGGTTTCTGCTTCAGTTAAATTCTTTGGTAATCCAAAAAATAAAGAATGGAACAAGGTATCTGCAGTCCATCCCATTATCACTGAATAATATGATGCTATTCCTAAAGGAGCTATGAAGAAAAGAATTCCTAATGGATACCAATTCTTGCCAGCCAGCTTAACAGGAGCAAGCAATGTGCTTGCCATTGCGTTTCTCCCTAGAGCCATTTCAGCAACAAATACCGGAAGACATACAATTAAAACGATCAATATATATAAAAGTACAAACGCTGCACCTCCACCCTGAGATGCTCTGTAAGCAAAACCCCAAAGGTTGCCTAGACCTACTGCACTACCAGCAGCTGCGAGAATGAATCCTAGCTTACTAGTCCATTGTTCTCTCTGAGAAATTTTTGAGTCCAAAATTAAAATCGTTTTTTATAGTTGATTTATAACTCATAAATGAAAATTAGTTAACACTTTGCTTAATAAAAACTAATTTTTTTAGATTAATTTTTTTGATAAAGATTTAGAATTAAAAAAATTTAATTATTCTTATGACTATTGAAACGACTATTTTAGATTTTCAACTAAGTAATACCTATGAGGAGTATGAATCACATATGAATGCAAAAGAACAGCAGACGATGTTTAAAGAAATGGGAGTTAAAACATTTTATATTGGTAAATCATTAGATGATCCTCAAAGGGCAACTGTAATTTTTCAAGGACCAGAAAATGTTTTATATGATATTTTTATGAATCCTGAAACAAAACCTATAGTTGAAGCTTCAGGACATATTTATGAGGGTACAAAAATAACACGCTGGGTTTCTTAAAAAAATAATTCTTTAATGAATTACCAACTTTTAATTGAATCATATTCATTTGGTTCAGCCCTTTCTGAGCAAGAAATAGAACTCTTAAGTCTTGAACTTGAAACTCAAATAATGAACATTAATATATCAACAGAATTTGGATGTTTTAAATCTGCTCCCTCTCATATTTGCGAAAGTCTTAATTTAAAAAAAGATACTTATTGGATAATGTGCCTTGCTGAAATATTAGATTTACATAAGCCCCCACAATTTGGGAAAACGAAAAGTGTGGAGGTTTTCGATTTACTTCTTGAAAGAGGACTTGTTATTGGCTAATTAATTATTTATTTGATTATTAAAAATGAATACTTTTTTTCTTTAGGCTGATAGGATTAATTTTGGTCAGCAAAAAAAAATGGAAGATTCTGGTGAATTGATATTGGGAAATATTATTAAGCTAACCCGATCAAGTGAAAAGAAATTTAAACTTGGAAATTTTAAAGGAGCTTTAGAAGACAAAATTAAAGCTAATGAGATATTGAAATATAAATCTTGTGATGAAAAAATTATTGAAAAGTATAGAGAAGAATTATCTAATTTGTACTCTTCAAAATTCGATCTTATATTTGATCATAAGCTTAAAATTGATGCAATTAAGAGAAATGAAATAGTACAAATGTTGGAACGTAAAAGTGAGGAAAAATTAAAAAATCATGATTACAGAGGAGCAATAAAAGCATTAAGAAGGGCAGAAAAATACTTATCAAATTAAAAAAAACTACAAAAAATTTTAAGAAGTATTGCTTATTGTGTTTTTTTTAGCTTAGTTTAAATTTGAAATAATTAGGCAATAATTTATGCAAAAACAAAATAATAAAAATCTAAAAAATGTTGAAAAAAAAGAATTAGATGTTTTGGATAGGTTTTTGAAGATTTTATGGAGAAAAGAGGTTGAATACAAAATAAATATCTGATAAAAGCATATTTGAGGGAGATATCTTATGAAACTTCGAATAGGATTCTTAATTATACTTTTTATTTTTCACTCATTATCTGTTTTTGGGGTTAAAAAAAGAGTATTAAAAAATAAATTTAGAAGGGCTCAAAAAGTAAATTAAATCATTTGATTAAAACATGAATTTAACAAAAGGAATACAAAAAAGTTTAGGTCCAGGAATTGTCCTAGCTGGAGCGGCAATTGGGGGTTCTCATTTATTATCATCCACTACTGCTGGCGCAAGGTTTGGATTTTCATTAGTTGGCCTAATCCTTCTTACTAATCTTTTGAAATATCCATTCTTGTTGGTTGGGACTAGATTTACGGCATCTACTGGTAAATCATTATTAGAAGGTTTTAAAGAGAGGAATTCTTTATATCTTCCTTTATTTCTAGTAGTTAGTCTAATTACAGGTACTTTCACAATAGCTGCTGTAAGTTTTGTCTCTGGTGTCCTTTTAACTAATATTCCCCTTTTCTCAACTTTTCCAGCTATGGATTTGTCGATAGGAATCCTGATTGTTTCTGGAATGATATTAATTCTTGGTAAATATAAAGCCCTTGATAGAATTTCCAAATTTTTAGTATCTCTACTAACTTTATTAACATTATTTGCAGTTTTATCGCTTTTGTTCAAAGGGTCAATAAATGAGTCCTTAAATATGAGTTTTTTTGAACCAGAAATCAGCCCATGGAAGTTAACAAATTTAGCTTTTTTGATCCCTTTAATGGGATGGATGCCTTGCCCAGTAGAGTTATGTGTTTGGCCTTCTTTATGGATGTTTTCTCGAGCGAAAGATTCAAATTATAAGCCAAATATTAGTGAAGCAGAATTTGATTTTAATCTCGGTTACTTAATAACTGTTGTTACGGCTATTTTCTTCCTTACTCTTGGCGCAATAACAATGTATGGTACTGGCGATGGAATGCTTTCCGGAAGTGGAGTCTCCTTCGCTCAAAAGTTAATACTCCTTTACACTAAATCCATCGGGAATTGGGCTAAATGGATCATAATACCTGCAGCATTTGCCGCAATGTTTAGTACTACAATTACTTGTCTAGATGCATATCCAAGAAGTATTTCTGCTATTCAAGGTTTATTGAGAGGCACTGATTTTGGACACCTGGATTCCAAAGCAGAGCGCAATAGATTTCAAATTTGGATGATTGTACATATCTTTGCATCATTAATAGCTTTGCTGATTGCAAGGTCAGGAGGTATAGGAGTAAAAGATTTTGTATTTGCTGCAATGACTGGAAGTTTTCTAACCGCCCCTTTATTTGCTTGGATGGCAATGGATACTATAAATAGCAAATTAGTACCATTTAAAAATAGATATGGATTTTTTCTAAAAACAATAAGTTGGATAGGATTAATTTTTTTAACATTATTTAGTTTATTGTTTATTGCAAATTCATTTTTTGGGCTTGGGATTTATTAATTTGAAAATAAAAAATAATTAAAGGGTTGATTTTTCTTCAGAATTCGTTTTTGTAGAAATGTATTAATTTTTGGTACTTATTATGGTTATGCCTCAATCTACTTTAGAGAGCTTATTATTTTTTTTGATACTATCTCTTGTTGCAACTTACATTGTTAATTTAAAGTATTCTTCAAAGTTAAAAATACAGAAGTAGTTTTATTTATCTTTTTTGAATTTGATTTATTTCTTTGGATCACTCCAAGTTTCTTTGTATAACCAACTCAAAAAAGTAAGAGTAAGTATATTCCCAAATGCATAAGT
>PKDT01000039.1 GCA_002863085.1 Flavobacteriales bacterium | reverse complement strand
AAATCTTTTTCAATATTAGAGGCATTTACAACCAGCATGTATCTGTCAGCTTCAAATTTGTATAGAATCATGTCATCAACAATTCCTCCATTTTCGTTTGGAAGGCAGTTGTACTGTGCTTGCCCTATTTTTAAAATTGAAATGTCATTACTTAAAACAGATTGAAGAAAAACTTCAGCTTCATCCCCGTGAATATAGAATTCACCCATATGAGATACATCAAATACACCAACATTATTTTTCACGTTAAGATGCTCAACATTTACTCCTTCATACTGAACAGGCATTGCGAAGCCAGCAAAGTCAATCATTTTCGCATTTAATTGTAAATGACAATCGTATAGTGCGGTTTTCTTCATGTTAAAATTTTTTGTCAATTCAAATTTAACTAATTTTGATTCAAATTTATTTTTGATGTCCCTTTACATTTTAAAAGATATTAATATTTCATTTAATGATATATGCTTGATTATCAATAAAAATTTAAAATTATCATTAGATGAAAATGTTATTAAAAATATTAATATTTCAAGAAAGTTTCTTGAAGATAAAATTGAAAATTCAAATTCAAAATTTTATGGAATTAATACTGGCTTTGGAGACTTACACAATGTAAAAATAAATGATAATAAGTTGAGCTCACTACAACACAACTTAATAAAATCACATGCTTGTGGAACCGGTGAAAAAGTAGATTCAAAAATTGTTAAGTTGATGATCCTTTTAAAGATTATTTCCTTAGCCAAAGGATTTAGTGGTATTAAACTGGAAACAATTAATAGACTAATTTTCTTTTACAATAATGATATCTTTCCATTAGTTTTTAAGTATGGTTCATTGGGTGCTTCAGGTGATCTTGCTCCACTTTCGCATATGTCACTACCTCTAATTGGACTAGGTGAAGTTGAACATTGTGGGGAGATATATAAGACTGATCTTATCTTAAAAAAATTTAATTTAAATCCGCTATCCCTGGGTTTGAAAGAAGGATTAGCGCTTATTAATGGTACACAATATATGCTTGCATCGTTGATTGACTCAACAATAAATTGTATTAAGCTTTGTAATTATTTTAATTTATCAGCAAGTATTTCCCTAGATGCATATTCTTGTAATTTATCTCCGTTTGATTCACTAATTTCTAAGACTAGAGTTCATGAAGGTCAAAGAAAGGTTTCTCAGGACATACTCAAAAATATAGATGGCGGGGAGGTTGCATCTTTAATGAAAGAAAACGTTCAGGATCCTTATTCTTTTAGATGTATTCCCCAGGTTCACGGAGCTACGCAGGATACCTTGAAATATTGTTTGAGTATTATAGCAACAGAAATCAACTCTGTAACAGATAACCCATTGATATTTAAAGAGGAAGATAAAATAATTTCCGGTGGTAACTTTCATGGTCAGCCTCTAGCATTGACAATTGATTTTCTAAAAATAGCAGTTTCAGAGCTGGGAAATATTTCTGAAAGAAGAGTTTTTAATCTATTGTCTGGAAAAAGAGGATTGCCTCCTTTTCTGTCATTGAATCCAGGTTTAAATTCAGGATTAATGATACTTCAATATACATCTGCAAGCTTAGTAAGTGCTAACAAACAACTTTCTTCCCCATCAAGTACTGATTCGATAACATCTTCGAATGGACAAGAGGATCATGTAAGTATGGGTGCTAATGGTGCTAATCAGCTTAGAGATATTATAAATAATTTGTATAACATACTAGCAATTGAATTTATTGTAGCAATTCAAGCAAAGGAGTTTAACAGCCATAAACCATCAAAAAAAATAAAAGAATTTATATTAAAATTTAGAGAAATAAGTCCTGTAATTAATGATGATAGGGTTTTATATAAAGATATAAGTAAAGTATCTGAATTTCTTAGATCTGAATTAATAATGGAAATGTCATTTTGATGTTTTGGATTCTTTTTTACTGACTATTTTTATTGTTAAGTCCTTGTCGTTGTTTTTGTAATCAATATTAATCGTATCTCCATTGTTTAGATTGGAATTTAAAATCTCATTAGCAATTAGGTCTTCCACATATTTTTGTATGGTTCTTTTCAGTGGTCTTGCACCGTATTTTTTATCGTAGCCTTCATTAGAAAGAAAATCCTTTGCTTTTTTGCTTAGTTTTATAGAATATCCTAATTCTTTTATCCTCTCATATAATTTTACTAATTCAATATCAATTATACTATGAATATCCATTTTTGAAAGAGAGTTAAATATTACCACTTCATCAATCCTGTTTAAAAATTCAGGAGCAAATTTCTTTTTTAATGAATCCAAAATCGTTTTTTTACTTGAAGAATCCTCCTGAGATTTTTTTGCAGCAGTACCAAAACCAACACCAGCACCAAAATCTTCAATTTTTTTAACCCCAATATTTGAAGTCATTATAATTACACAATTAGTAAAGTCTATTTTTCTACCTAAACTATCTGTTAAAAACCCATCATCAAGCACCTGAAGCAGCATATTAAAAATATCAGGGTGAGCTTTTTCTATCTCATCTAATAAAACCACTGCATATGGTTTTCTCCTAATTTTTTCGGTTAATTGACCACCATCCTCATATCCAACATAACCTGGTGGGGCACCAATCAACCTTGATAATGCAAATTTCTCCATATATTCACTCATATCGACTCTGATTAGTGAATCTTCGCTGTCAAATAATTCTTTGGCTAATACTTTTGCTAACTGTGTTTTTCCAACACCAGTTTGACCAAGAAAAATGAATGAACCTATTGGTTTCTTTGGATCTTTTAAGCCAGCTCTATTTCTTTGGATTGATTTAACAACTTTTTCAATTGCCAAATCTTGACCAATAATACTTTTTTTGACAATTGAGGTTAGTTTAGATAGTCTATTGCTTTCTGTTTCTTTAAGTTTATTTAACGGAATACCGGTCATCATTGAAACAACATCTGCAATGTTTTCTTCATTTACAATTTCTTTATTCTTTTTGCACTCTTCTTCCCAACTCATTTGAGATATATCTAATTTTTTTTCTAGAATTTTTTCTTTATCTCTTAAGTTGGCGGCCTCCTCGTATTTTTGATTTTTGACAGCTAAATTCTTTTTTTCTTTAATGTCTTCAATTTCGGCCTCTAAATCTATAATGTGCTTTGGAACTTCTATGTTTGTTAAGTGAACCCTAGAGCCCGCTTCATCAAGTGCATCAATTGCTTTATCAGGTAAGTGTCGCTCGGTCATGTATCTAGACGTCAACTTAACACAAGCAGCGATTGCCTCATCGGTGTATACTACATTGTGATGTTCTTCATACTTAATCTTGATATTTTTAAGGATTTCAATAGTCTCTTTTTCATTTGTTTGTTCAACAATTATTTTTTGAAATCTTCTCTCGAGAGCACCGTCTTTTTCAATTGAATTTCTAAATTCATCAAGAGTTGTTGCTCCGATACATTGTATTGTTCCTCTGGCAAGTGCAGGTTTAAACATATTTGAAGCATCAAGGCTTCCTGTTGCACCACCCGCTCCAACAATAGTATGAATTTCGTCAATAAATAGTATAATATTAGAGTTCTTTTCTAATTCATTCATTACAGCTTTCATCCTCTCTTCGAATTGACCTCTGTATTTGGTGCCTGCGACAAGACTTGCCAGATCAAGTGATATAATTCTTTTATTAAATAAAACTCTAGAAACCTTTTTTTTGATTATTCTAATTGCTAGTCCTTCAGCAATAGCTGACTTACCAACACCAGGCTCACCAATCAATAGGGGATTATTTTTTTTTCTTCTGCTAAGAATTTGAGATACCCTTTGAATTTCTACTTCTCTTCCAATTATTGGGTCTAATTCGTCATTTTCAGCCATTAAAGTCAAATCCTTGCCAAAATTATCTAATACAGGTGTCTTTGTTTTCTTGTTACCTTTTGAATGTGTACCTA
>PKDT01000054.1 GCA_002863085.1 Flavobacteriales bacterium | reverse complement strand
TTTTACTTTATTGTGGACTGGATATTCATAACTGTTATTAACATATGTTTTTTGAGCTTCTTCACTCATTAAATAATTTATCAATTTTATAGCATTACTCTTGTTTGGTGAATGTTTTACGATGGCTACACCCGAAACATTAATGTGTGTGCCTCTTTGTTCGTCACCCTGATTAGGGAAAAAAACCGAAACAGATTCTCCAGCTTTTCTCTCCTCTTCTTTATCAGATGACAATAGTAGGCCGATATAGTACGAATTTACAATTGCAACATCTCCTACACCAGAGTATATTGCTTTAACTTGATCCCTGTCATTTCCTTTAGGATTTCTTGCAAGATTATTAACAATTCCAGTTGACCATTGTTCTGCGGCTTCAAGACCATTGTTAGCAACTATTGAAGCCATTAGTGCTTGGTTATAAGCATTCGATGATGAGCGAACTAAAATTCTATTTTTCCATTTCTCTTCTGCAAGTGATTCATATGTGTCAAGTTCGTTTTTGTCTACCCTATCATTACTGTACACCAGAATCCTAGATCTGTATGTAATTGGAGCCCATAGGCCATTAATGTCATGAAATAATTTTGGAACATTCGTCATCTCAATTTCCGTAGGTAGTTTCTGAAATAGGTCAAAGCTAGATGCTTTTTGTAATTTACCAGCATCAACAGAAATAAAAATATCAGCTGGACTATTTTTACCTTCATTTTTTAACCTTTCAATCAATTGATCAGCATTAGACTTTACAACATTAACTTTTATGCCGGTTAATTTTGTAAATTTTTCATATTGAATTTCATCAACTTTATAATGCCTTTGACTGTAAAGATTTACAATCTGTTCCTCTTTCTGCGAACAGCTTATTGATAAACAAATTGACATTATTGCAAATAGATATTTCATGTTATTAAAATTTAAATTGTGTAGTTAAATAAAAGTTTCGGGGGGGTGAAGGTATTATTCCTGGACCAGGGTATCCAGTAGCCCGTCTGGTGAAATAATGATTATTTAAAACATTGTTGATCCCCATCTCTAACTTAAACTTTTTGAATTTTTGAGATATTGAAAAGTCCATAATATCATAAGATGGAATTAATCCTATAACTCCGCTTAAATTTGAAAGAATTGCGTTAGAAGAGTCTGTAAATTGATCAGATAAATATGAGTATTGTAAATAAGTGGCAAAATTTTTATATCCAAATTTAATTCCTGTTTTGAAATTAAGATCTGGAACAAATTCTACTTTATTTCCTGTTACACCAGGCTCATTTGAATTTACATATTTTGAATTTATTAATGATAAATTGATAAAAATATTAAAGTTAAATAAACCAGGATTATAAAAAAGTGATTGAAGATTAATATCCGTCGTACCCTCAATTCCCATTATTAAGGCTTTGCCAGTATTTGTTCTAAATGCTTTAACATTTCCATCAGAAAATTCTTTTTGAATAAAACCAATTCTATTATTGTAATTAAGAAAAAACAAACTTGTATCATAATTAATGAAATTATTAAATGTTCCACGAGAACCAACATCAATAGTGAAACCTGTTTCGTCAGTTATATCAGGATCTATTGCATATGCTGGATTAACAGTACTAATATCTGCAAATGTGACTGATCTGTAGTTTTGTGAAAAATTTACATAAAACTCAAAATCATCAAATTTCTTGTAACTAAGTCCTATCCCTGTCAGTAAAAAAAGCCTTTCATTTGATCTATTTTCAAAAATATTATCATCGGCAATTACATTAAAGCCAGCATCTCTAATTATACGTCTATAGGAACCATTGCTATTTGTGTTAATGTATTCAACTCTAAAACCAGGGGTAACCAAAATATTTTTTGTAAGTTTTAAGATATTTTCGCCAAAAAAAGCTATGTTTTTATTGGGGTACTTATAGCCTGACTGATTAAAGTAGAAAGGAAACTGCTCATTATAAAACTTGAAATCTGCATCTGACAGCTCTGACCCAGGGCCTTGTTTACTTTCATTACGAGAATTGTAATACTTAAGTCCCATTAAAAAAATTGATTCCTTTTTGAAGATTTCATAATTACTTAAAAATTTGGTTTCAAATCCGAAATTGTCGAAATTTCCTACAATTAAATCTCTTTCGCCAAAAGAGTCAATCTGATCAACCCTATTTACTCGAAATCCCAATGCACTTCTTGTAGCTTTGAGACCAAAAAAATTGATTGATAGATTTTTATTGAGCGATAACTCTTTTTTGAATTTTAAATTATACAACAACCAATCAACAGAAAACCAATTTCTAGTTCTATTACTTTGGAAAGGATTTTCATAAAACATATTATCATTTAATCCGCCAGCTTGTTGACACAAATATTCAAAATGAGTTAATTCAAATCCAATTTGGGTTTTTTCATCAATATGATAAACAAGGTTTGCAAAAATATTATCAGACTTGAATTCTGAATTACTTCGAAAACCGCCTCCAGTTTTGTAATTATAGAAAGTGTTAAATGATAATTTATCAGCTTTAAATGCTAATCTGGTAAAGTTTGTGTAAAGATTATTACTCCCAATTGTATTTCTTAACTCAAAATCGAGACCACTATTTAAAGGCGGTTCTTTCAAAATAAAATTTACAAGACCTCCAAATTGTGTTCCATACTGAAGTGATGCTGCGCCTCTTATTATTTGAATTTGTTTTAGAGCCTCAGCAGGAGGGGTATAATAACTTTCTGGGTAGCCTAGAACGTCAGCACTTATGTCATATCCATTTTGACGAGTATTAAAGTTTGATGATCTGTTAGGGTCTAACCCTCTTCCACCTATGTTTAGTTGTAATCCAGCGTCATCGTTTTGATAAATATTTAAACCAGGTACCTGAGAATAAATTTGCCTAGCATTATTAGAGGCTAAATTTCCTAAATTTTCTTCAACAAGGATGACTTCATTTTTTTTTCCAGCATAAATTGAAGTTCCTTCATAGTCTTTTAACCGGGTTAATGAAAATATTTTGGCCTTTCGAGAAACCACCTCAACTTCACTTAAATTTTGGGTCAGTGGATTTAAGTATATTGAGGAATTATTTCTAATATCAGAAAAAACAACTTCTAAAATTGAATATTCAAATGCAAAGAGTGTAATAATTTTCGGAGAGTCTGATATTGCAATTGTAACATTACCATTAGCATCAGAAGTCGTTATATATCCCTTAGTTGAATCATATACTTCAACATAGGGAACATAATCACCATCAACGGAACTTTTAATATTAAATGATATACTTTCCTGAGACGATATTCTTGTTAAGATGATTAAGAAAATAATTAATAAGTTATATTTTTTTAATCTCATCCTCAAAAGGTATTATACAATTTTTATAAAAGGTTTTCATGTCAATATTTAAAATGTCAGTATTTTTTTTTATTAATCTTTTACTGCGTCTCCCATTTAAGGTCACAAAACAATCAACATGTATATCAATGTTAGAGTAGCCCTTTGCTTTATAGAAATCACCTAAATAATCGACAAACTCTTTGATGAAATCTGGTTGAAAACTCATCTGTTTTTCTTGAAAATCGGTTAGATGGTCTTCATTTTTAATATAAAAAGAATTTGAATTGTCATTATCTATCAATTTGAATTCTGCAAAACCCTTCTTTTCAACTAACATTACTCTCCATGAAAAACGATAACCCCTTTCTGTCCAGAACAACTCTCCGTCATAAAGATTGTGCCTTAATGGTAGTAGAAATTGAATTAAAAGAAAAAATCCTATTGTAAGAACAGAAAAGAAACTTGTTTTAATTTGAGACTTATTTTTAATGGCTGAAGCATCCATTTGAGGAATCTGTAAATATTTTGATATAAACCGGATTATTTTTTCATGGAACTTATTATCGAAAAATATTAAGCAACCCATAATCATTATAAAAGGAAACATTCCAATAGCAGGAAACAATATTTTAGTTAAAACGTGAAATATAATTACTAACAGAAATGCAATATTTCTTGTTTTTGGTATGAGCAATAAAAATGGAATAAATATATCATAAAACATACCACCCCAACTCATTGCATAATGAACCCAGTTCTGTTGTAATAAACTATCACCAATTAACGGGATATCGTAATTTCCCAATAACCATATTTT
>PKDT01000045.1 GCA_002863085.1 Flavobacteriales bacterium | reverse complement strand
TGTTTTGTCCGGCAATGCATTGAAAAATATTGAAAACTCATTGATACAAGAACTTATTGTGAGTGACACAATTCCTCTCAAGGAGGAAAATTCTAAAATTAAAGTATTAACAATATCAAACTTGTTTGCAGATGTAATAGAAAATCTATTAAGCAATAAGTCAATAAGTTCTCAATTTTTAATTTAAATAAAATATTATGAAATCGGTATCTATAAATGGAATAGCGAGAGTAAACTTGGGAAAGTCTTTCGCAAAGAAATTAAGAAATGAGGAAAACGTTCCTTGTGTTATCTACGGAGGAAATGAAAGTCCAATACATTTTTATGCTCATTCAAACGAGTTTAGAAAAATTGTGTATACTGCTGATGTCTTCCTAATAGACGTAAAAGTAGGTGATGAAACTGTTAGAACTGTAATGGGCGATATTCAATTTCACCCCGTTACTGATAAAATTTTGCATATAGATTTTATCAGAGTTTTTGACGATAAATCAGTCAAAATTAATGTTCCTGTAAATATCTCTGGTAATTCTATTGGAGTTAGAAATGGTGGGAGGTTGACTCAAAACATGAGAAGTATGAAAATTGAAGCATTTGCAAAAAACTTACCTGAAGCAATCGAAATTGATATTACAAATCTTAAAATAGGCCAAAGTATTAGAGTTTCAGACATGGAATTAAGTGATGTTACCTTTTTGAATAATTCAAATGATGTCATTGTTGCTGTCAAAACGGCTAGAACTGCTATCGCTTCGCAGGAAGAAGATGAGTCGATCGAAAGTGATGATTCGAGTGGTGAGGCATCCAATGAAGAAAATACTAAAAGTCCTGAGTCTAATCAGTCTTCGTAATCTGACGGATGAAGAAATTACTAGTTGTTGGTCTAGGTAATCCTGGAAAAGATTATCTAGACACAAGACATAATATAGGTTTTAAAATAATAAATGAGCTTGCAAACAATCATCAAGTATTGTTTGAGGATGTTAAGTTTGGTCACATGTCGAAGTTTATTTATAAAGGCAAAATAATTAGATTACTAAAACCAAACACTTTCATGAATTTTAGTGGTAGGTCGATTAAATATCATCTGGAAAAAAGTAATATATCGCTTGATAATCTTTTAGTTCTGACTGATGATATTCATTTACAGTTTGGCACACTCAGACTTCGTAGAAAGGGATCAGACGGCGGCCATAATGGCCATAAAAGCATAATAAGCTCGTTAGCTACAAATCAATATTCAAGACTAAAGTTTGGTATAGGAAATGATTTTGTTTCAGGAAACCAGTCAGATTACGTACTTGGTAGTTGGACTGAAAATGAAAAAGAACAACTTGACAAACTTATCATAAATTCTGCGAAAATTGTTATTGACTTTTGTGTTAATGGAATTGACAAAGCAATGCAAGGAGATCTTAACAATATTTTATAAAAAACATCGTTTTTAAAAAGCATATCTTATTATGGGGGTAATTTTGAGATGTTCAAGGGGGGGCTTTATTGCCCCCTCGTCAATTTAGATACTTGTTTAATTAACTTTAATAACCCAATCCGTGCTAGCATTTTTTTTTCTATCTCATAAAAAAATTTAAATTGTCCAAAAATGCTGCCAATGATAATTAGGACTATCTGGTAAACTGGAAAAATTATTAAGATTCTTATAATATAATATTTAATCGCACTCATATTATCGAGCTCTAAACCAAGAAATTCTAAAAGTGGCTCAGAAATAATTATAGAAAGAGATCCTGCAATTGCAAATACAATCATTATAATTATAAATTGGCTAAATGAGTTGATCTTCCAATTTTGCTTTGCTTTTTTAAAAAATTTTACAAGTTTAGACATTTCGCAAAATTACTTAATTAATTATGTTATTATCTTAAACGTTGTTATTTTTAAATTAAATATCTAAATAAATGAAGCTTTCTCAATATGATCTAGATAGAATAATTTCCATGGCCTGGGAAGACAGAACTCCCTTTGATGCAATTTACAAGCAGTTTAACATCAAGGAAAATCAAGTTCGTAGAATTTTGAGAAGAAATTTGAAATTAAGTTCTTTTATAATGTGGAGAAAAAGAGTTAAGGGAAGAAAAACAAAACACGGTGCTCTATCGTCTTCAACTAGATTCAAATCTAAAAATCAAAAAAACACTCATTAATTTTAAGTTCTCTAAGAAAATTAATTTTCAAAACCCCCAAAACTATTTGGTTACAAGTTTCCTTTTTGTGGTGCCGTCACCGTATACATATATTAAAATTTTGTTTTTTGTATAGTTAGTTTGTCTGCCAAGCTGGTCTACGATCATAATGATATTTTTATTACCATCATCATTTGTTTCAACTATCTCGGTTTCGTTACAGTTTCCAGGCATTTCTGAATCTAGCCATAATAAACGACTGCTAATCCAGTTTTTCATTGTAAGAATTTCTTCATCATATGTTTCGGGGACAGGTTCTGGTTCAATCCAAATATACTCACCAATAAAATCATCCCATCTCTCAAAATTTCTTTCAATTGCATTTGAAATTAGTTCTTCATGATTATCAATCCACATAAAAATGGAATCTTGATGTAAAAAACTCGACCTCATCTCGTTCCACCTGCAATTCAGATGGTTCGTGAATAGCTCATCCTCCATCATACGTTGCCACCACATTGGCATTGACATTAAATCTTCGCAATCAGGTTGATTTTGCAAATATGTCCAACCTGTATAGTCATGATTACTACAAACCAAAGAAATCCCAAAAGTTTGATCAAAGTCCCATATGGGGCCGGCATTTAACTTTCCACCATTGCTATCTCGTTCTTTGTGAATATATGTACTTAATTTATATCCATCTGCGTTTTTACTTAGTTCATTAATTAGTAAAAAGTCTGTAAATGAATTTAAATCAATATATTCATTATATCTTAAACCATAAGAGTTGTAATAACTGGGTGAGAAAATAGCATTTTCAAAGTATGTTATCCATTCTTCTATATAATTGGATTGTTCATAGACGATATTATCAGCTTTTGGATAATACCATTGAAAAAACATTGGTGTTCCCTCTTGGGAATCATAATTGGACTCAAACCCTGGATCACCAAGCCAATCAATTCGTAAAATGTAACCGCCTGTGACTTCATCTCCAGAGGTGTCATTTTCCTCTAACTTAGCAATGTCAACTCTGTTATTATCTCTTTTAATATTTTCACACAAAATATATAAACCCTGATATTCATCATTTATAACAAGCTCAACAAATTTCCAATTTGATGAATAATGTCCCATTCTTTGAAATAAATAAAAACTCATAGGAATTCGAAGTTGAGTTTTATCAATTACCATTGAATGTAAAATCCAGTCTTCTTCTTCGGGCATTCCTAAAAGGGATTCGGATATATCATTTTCGTTCTCGTCCCACAATTCAATTCTGTAAGTTTTTTTTTCAAATCCTTGAGTTGAATTTCCTCTGGTCTCAATTCCAAT
Source organism: Flavobacteriales bacterium (assembly GCA_002863085.1). Taxonomy (GTDB): domain Bacteria; phylum Bacteroidota; class Bacteroidia; order Flavobacteriales; family TMED113. The sequence continues at coordinate 845 of PKDT01000045.1, read as the reverse complement.
GTAACCATCAAAATGATTAAAGTCGTCCCAGATGTAATTTGTTTGTTCTGGTCCATTATCAATTATACCCATTGTTGCTAGAATTCGTGGTTCGTCGGGGATTTCTTCGTTGTCAGTATCAATAAAGATAATTGGGAGTTTACTTTCTGTGAGAATCTGTGAAGACAAAATTATTGGAAAGGCCAAAATGACATAAATAAAAATTTTCATATTATAAATATAGAAATAATGTGTATTTTAAAAATAGGGGATAAATGTTAAAATTTACCAAAACACTAAATATTATTTTTAATAAAATGCTAGAGAGCATTAAACTGATTTAGGTGATATTTTACATGTACAAAAATATTTTTTTTGAATGTTTCGTTTCTCACTTTACCGTGAATAGGTGTTGATATATATTCAGGCTCAAAATTATATACAAATTTTAACCGTTTAATTAGTTTATTCTTCTCTTCTACAAAATCAATATTTTCAATATTTGATGTATTTAAAAAACTTAAGCCCCTCGAATTTTTCTTGTATTTATTTATATCATATTGTATAATATATTTCAAGTAAAATAAATGAATTTTACCAAGAGTGTTAGCAAGAAAAAAACTTTTATATGACGTTTTATATTCATTACAATATAGTTTTGCTTGTCGATTACAATGTTTTAACATTTGAGAACAATTCATAACACCCCAATTTGGCTTAGAATCTGGCTTAAGTCGATTTATCGACGATATTAAATTTTCAATATTAAACTCTTCTTTTTCATTATTATAAATACTTTTCATTTTGTAAATATAGAAATAAAGTGTGTTTTTGAGTTTAGTTAATTAATACCTATTTTTATTAAT
>PKDT01000079.1 GCA_002863085.1 Flavobacteriales bacterium | reverse complement strand
TTATATTTACTACTCTGAAAAAAATATGAGAATCAAAAGACTTGAGCCTATCGATTCAGAATTAATTATAAGATCATTTAATCATAGCAGTTTGACTGTAATTGATAATTACGAAAAACTGAATAAAAAAATATATGATCTTGACTTATCAAATTCTGTTTTATTGATGATGAGCTCTGGTAAATTTGGAGGCTTAGATATTGACAAGATTAAAAAATCTTAAATGAAACTAATAGATAACATATTTTTTGATTTAGATCACACCCTTTGGGACTTTGATAAAAATTCTGATTTAACCTTTTTTAAGATTCTAAAAAAAAATGATATAAGTATTGATGTATCTAAATTTTTAAATTGTTATCATCCAATTAACAGAAAATATTGGGAGATGTATCGCGTGAACAAAGTCAGTAAAGCTGACTTGAGATATTTCAGACTTTCTGATACGTTTAAAAAGTTAAATTATGATATTAACGATAATCTTATAAATCAGCTTGCAATAGATTATATAGAACATCTTTCAGATTTTAATCATTTAATACCAGATACCTTGACCGTTTTGGAATTATTAAAGTCCAAGTATAAAATGCATATTATAACAAATGGTTTTAAGGAAGTTCAAAAAAGAAAACTGCAAAAATCGGCCTTGATTCAATATTTTGAGACCGTTACAATTTCTGAAGATGTTGGAGTAAAGAAACCTCATAAATTAATTTTTAATCACGCATTAACAGCAGCAAACGCAAATGTCGAAAGCTCTATAATGATAGGTGATAATTTTAATGCAGATATTCTCGGTGCCTTAGGGGTAGGTATGAAAGCTATATACTATGACTTCCATAAAACTAATGAGCAAGAAAGAGAAAATGTGATTATTGTAAAGAGTCTTAAAGAAATTATTCCGATTTTACTTTAGATTCTTTGCCTAACTACTTCATACAGAAAAATTCCACATGCAACAGAAACATTAAGTGATTCAATTTTTCCATACATAGGAAGTTTAACGGATTCATTCGAAAGATTAATAACTGATTTATTAATTCCTTTTTGTTCAGAACCCATGATTATAGCTAGAGGACCTTTTAAATCAACATCATATATGTTTTTTTCTGATTTTTCTGACGCGGAAATTATAGAAATATTCATGGATTGTAAATGATAAATGGCGTCTTTAATATGATTTACTTTACAGATTGGAATATTGAAAATTGCTCCAGCACTTGTCTTTATTGTATCTGAATTAACAGGGGCTGATGAACTGTTTTGAATTATTATCCCATCTACACCACTAATTTCTGCTGTTCTGATGATTGCACCAAAATTCCTAACATCATTTATTTGATCTAGTATTAATATAAATGGATTTTTAGATTTTTCTATTACTTCGCTAAAGCTATCAATAGTATAAAATTTAATCGGAGCAATTCTAGCAATAACCCCTTGATGATTCTTTTTTGAAAGTCTATTAAGTTTTTGTGTTGGAACATAAGAAAAGTTGATTTTATTTTTTCTTATAATTGATTCTAATTGTCCAATAAGCTTTCCTTTAAGCCCGGTCTGAATAAAAATCTTATCGATATCCTTAGATGAATTAATTGCTTCAATTACAGCCCTTATGCCGTAAATTTCTGTATTTTTTTCCATTATTTATTCAATTCAAATACTTCTAAGTCAGAGTTATTGTTTGCAACCAATAATTTTGGGCTTTCATCTCCAATTATTTTAATTGATTTTGTATTACCAGATAAATAGAGGCCACTTTTATCAGGTCCAATCACATTGTAATTTATGTTTTTATCCGAAATCAAAACTAAGGCAAATTGATTATCCATGCGTGGTGTTTCAACCTCAGTATTGTAAATATTACCAGCGACAATTATATCTTCATACCCATCATTATTTATGTCATAAACATCACTGGTTAAAATAGGTATGGATTGAGCCAATGGTGGTAGTTTTTGGACATCAAATTTATTATTACCTCTATTAATTAATACAATCGATTCAAAGCTAGTTACCTTTCTTTCATATGCATCAATAATTTCGTCACCATAGATATCTTCAATTGAAGCATTAGCGAATTCCTCAAATGTTGGAATTTTTTCTGAGATAAATGGCATTTGTTGTGTAGAACACTCCTTTCCCCTTAGTGGAACATAATTACCTTCGTATTTATAGCTTAAAACCAAGTCATGAGTTCCATTGCCATCAAAATCATTTCCAAATATTTTTAGTGGTTTATCTATACTTGTCTTGTATTTTGAATTTTCACCAATGTTACCTACTAAATAATCATTTAGTCCATCATTATTGATATCTGTTTCTATAACATTAAACCACAGACCATATGTATTCTCAAGATTACTCTCATTACTAATATCTCTAAATTTTCCATTTTCATTTAAAAATAAACCGATATTCGTCCATTCTCCAACTGCGATGAAATCATCCCATCCATCGTTATTGAAGTCTGTTTTAATAACCTTATTTACAATACCAAAATTTTCAAATTCAGGAGCAATATTATATGTGTTGTTATAAAATTTACCAGAAATATTTTCATAAATGATTGAAGGTTCATGAATTGGATATTTCTTTGTTTGAATTCTATTTCCAATAATTATATCACTATCCCCATCATTATCAAAATCAATTTCTGATACTGTCTTACCACTAATTGTATAATTTTGTAAATCCTCTTGAAAATCTCTTTTAAAATTTCCTTTTCCATCGTTAACATAAATTCGATCAGCTAATTCGATAGATCTGTTATTAAACTCATTTCCACCGCTTACAACATACAAATCTAGATCGTTATCATTGTCTATGTCAATGAAGATTGACTCCATATCTTCATTTTTTGAATCTACCTCAAATGATTCAATATTTTTTTCAATCAATCCTTTTTCATTAGATAAAAATATTTTTGCATCCTGTTTATGAGCTCCACCGATAAATATATCCTCTTTACCATCGTTATTTAAATCAGCGGTTGAAATAAAAGGACCTAGAGTTGATTGTTTGTAGGGGAGTAGAATTTCATTGCTAAAGTCATCAAATACATTTTCTCTGTGTGAATATTTAATAAAATTATTAACCCTACTGAAAATAGACTTCGAATCATTATTTATTGAATTAGCTAATATAGAATTATCCTCATTTACAGAAATCGTACGATTGGCTTCAATTTCATAAACTACCTGCTTAGTTCCTGAGCTCCATTCAACAACTAATGAGTCGATTTTAGACACTTTCCCTAGTCCAAAATGTAATTCATCACTTACAGATGATAAATACCCTCTAACACGCTTAGATTCCTTTATTTTAGAGCTTTTTCCAAAATATATTGTGCCCTTTGCAAAATTTTCAGAAAGATTTCCTTTTAGTTCAACTTTTAGATAATTTCCAAGATTATTTTCTACAGAGAGATTTTTATAAATAAATGCATTATCGTCAATATTATTTACGACAATTTCTAAATCTCCATCATTATCTAAATCAGCATAGGCTGCACCATTTGAAAAACTTGGCTCTAAGATGTTTGATTCTTCCCCAACTTCATTAAATGTCAAATTTCCCTCGTTTTTATAAAGTAAATTTGATAATTTTTCAGAGGGTAATTCATCGTAGAGTCTTTTTTTCATCTCTAATGGAACCCTGTTATTATACTCAATTTTTGTTTGATTAATTTTTATTCGTGAATCATTATCAGAACCATATTTTCTGTAGCCATTAGTAACAAAAATATCTTCATTGCCGTCCAAGTTATAATCAAATATTAATCCTGCCCAACTCCAATCAGTTTTAGCCATATTTAGTTGGTGTGATATATTATGATATTTGTTATTTCCTAAGTTTAACTGAAGGGAATTGAACATATATTGATAATGCTGATCTAATTTGTTTGTAATTAGATCAAAATTAGAAGTATTCATTGATGCCATCAAGGTTTTTGATCTTACATGATCGCTTGAAGCCATATCCAAAACAAAAATATCACTAAGATTATCATTATTAATATCTTCAATATCAACACCCATACCGTAAAAGGATATTTGCTTGGTTGATTCCTGAATCTGATTGGTAAACGTTCCATCTTGATTATTTATATACATAGCATCCTTTACATAGTAATCGTTCGCGATATAAATATCTGGCCAATTATCATTGTTTATATCACTTATGCATAATCCTAATCCAAATGTTGGACTTAGTAAACCAGCCTTCTCTGTAATATTTGTAAACTTACCATCAATTTGCTCATATAAATGAGAAGAATTAGCCATTAAAACCGATTTATCTCTATATTTTTCAAAAAATGATATGGGGTCATAACCATAAAACTCATTTTCATTCATAACCAC
>PKDT01000070.1 GCA_002863085.1 Flavobacteriales bacterium | reverse complement strand
CTTTTATTTCTTTCATTTTTTTAGTTTACGTTCTTGATTTTAGCAATATCAAAGTGGTATTCAATTAATAGCCTTTAATATTTAGATGCTAAACTAATTTTATATGTTCTATCTCTTAGAGAACTGGAATTTTTTCCTTGCTTTCTTTTGACCAAACTTTTTTCTTTCAACCATTCTAGGATCACGTGTTAAAAGACCCAATGGCTTGAGTAATTCTCGATTTTTTTCGTCTACCTCACACAAAGCACGTGATATTGCCAATCTTACAGCTTCCACTTGCCCAGTAATACCACCACCGTAAACATTAACATTCATATCAAATTTACTTTCAAGTGAACAAACTTTGAATGGTTGATTTATTTTAAATTGTGAGCTCGGAGTAGGAAAGTAAGTTTTCCAGTCTTTGCCATTTATAACAAAATTACCCTTGCCATTTTTTAAATAAATTCTAGCAACAGATGTTTTTCTTCTTCCAATTTTATGTATAACAGAGTCCATATATTAAAATTTACTCAAATCAATTAGTATAGGATTTTGTGCAACATGCTTATGTTCAGCATCTTGATAAACATGCAGGTTTCTAAAAAGATTAGCACCAAGTTTATTTTTTGGCAGCATTCCTTTGATTGCTTTTTCAATAATAGAGTCTGGATTTTTTTCAAATTGTTCATTTGCGTTGAGAGAGCGTTGACCACCAGGATAACCAGTGTATCGTATATATTTTTTTTGCTCCCATTTTTTACCCGTAAGCTTGATATTTTTAGAGTTTATAACAATAACATAATCACCACAATCAACATGAGGTGTATAGTTGGGTTTATGTTTGCCTCTAAGCAGAATAGCAACTTTACTAGCCAGTCTGCCTAAAGTTTGATCTTTAGCATCAACAACTACCCAGTTTTTTTTAACTGTTTTTTTATTTGCCGAAATTGTTTTAAAACTAAATGTATCCAAATTTCTATATTTAAGCTTTTTCTCTAAAAGAGCATGCAAATCTACAATTATATATTTGATTAGCAAACAGATAAAGATTTTTTTTTCTGAGGAAGAATTTGTTGCTTAATGTGCTTCTAGCCAATTTAACCCATAATTAATATCAACCTTAAGGGGAACTTCTATTTTATAAGCATTCATCATTTCAGATTTGACCATATTAATAACTCTATTAAGTTCGGGTTTAAAAACATCAAATACTAGCTCATCATGAACTTGCAATAACATTTTACTCTGATAATCTTCTGATTCTAATTTATTTTGAATATTTATCATTGCAATCTTAATAATATCTGCAGCACTTCCTTGAATAGGTGCATTAATAGCATTTCTCTCAGCTGTTCCTCTAACTACAGCATTTCTTGAGTTTATGTCTTTTAGATATCTTCTTCTACCCAACAAGGTTTGAACATATCCATTATTTCTTGCAAATGAAATTTGATCTGATATATATTCCTTTAGTCTAGGATATTTTTTGTAGTATGTATCGATAAGCAGCTTTGACTCATTTCTATTTAAATCTGTCTGATTACTTAATCCAAAAGCAGAAACACCATAAATAATACCAAAGTTTACAATTTTAGCATTTGATCTTTGTTCACGACTTACATTTGAAATAGGTACATTAAAAACTGAAGATGCTGTCGCCGCATGAATATCTTCATTATTTTTGAATGCATTTATCATATTTTCCTCTTTACTAATTGATGCTATAATCCTCAGCTCAATTTGTGAATAGTCAGCAGCCAAAATAAAATAATCTTTATTTTTTGCAATAAATGCTTTTCTGATTTCTCTTCCTCTTTCACTTCTAATGGGAATATTCTGAAGGTTTGGATTTATACTACTTAATCTCCCTGTAGACGCAACAGTTTGAACATATTGTGTGTGAATTCTTCCTGATTTTCCACTTACTTGGTTCGGTAGTGAATCAATGTAAGTATTTAATAATTTAGAAACACTTCTGTATTCTAGGATTAACTTTATAATTATATTCTCATCCACAAGTTCAGCTAATATATCTTCAGAAGTTGAATATTGTCCAGTTTTTGTTTTTTTAGGTTTACTACTTATTTTTAATCTGTCAAACAGAACTTCTCCAAGTTGTTTGGGAGAAGAAATATTAAATTCAAGACCTGCAATTTTAAATATTTTTTCTTTAAGAATGTTCAGGTCTTTAGTCGTTTTTTTTGATAAATTTTTTAAAAAATGCGAGTCTAAATTTACACCAACTCTTTCCATTTTTGACAGTGTTTTTAGTAGTGGAATTTCTATTGATTTATACAACTCAAGCAATTTAAATTTTTCTAAATCCTTATTTAATAATTCTGCTAATTGTATGTTGATGTTGGCTATTTCACTGCTTAAAAGCTCAGTGGATTTCTTATTTATCTTCGTATTTAGATAGCTGTTCGATAAATTGGTTAAATCATGACTTATATCTGGATTGATTAGATAATGTGCAAGTTTCACGTCAAAAATTTCTCCTTTAATTATAATCCCCTCATTTTCGATCAATTTGATATCATTCTTTAAATCATCAGAAATTTTTAGAATATTTTTATTTTCAAATAATTGTTTTAGAATATTTTTGAATCCCTCACAATCTTTTGAAATTTCATAAGTTATTCCCTTTTCCCAGCATAAGGAAATTTCCTTCAAAGAAAAATCGTCACTGTCAGAAATTAAATTATAGCTTACTTTTTTTTGGTTTTTTAATCTTGAGAGAAATAAATTCATTGATCTTTCTGAAATAATTTTTTGCGACATTAATTCCAGTTTGTTTATATTATTGCTGCTAATTTGATTATCAAACAAACTAAATTGACCAAAATCAGCACCAATTGATTCATTATTCTTTTTCAAAGAATTTACATTTTCAATGATATTTTTTGAATTTGTAAAAATAGAATTTAATGAACTGCTCAATCTTCTAAACTCAAGTTCATCAAATATCTTTTTTGTTTCTTCTAGATTTTGGGGGCTCAATGTAAAATTTTTGATATCATAGTTGATCGGAACATCGGTGATTATTGTTGCTAGCTTTTTTGAGAGTATACCCAATTCTTTATTTAGCTCAATCTTTTCTTTTAGCTTTCCCTTCAATTTATCTGTATTGTTCAATAAATTTTCAATCGAGCCGTATTCATTAATGAATTTCTTAGCAGTTTTATCTCCAACACCTGGCAATCCAGGAATATTATCAATTGAGTCCCCTTTCATTGCAAGAAAATCTATTACCTGAGATGGTTTGGAAATTTCAAATTTTTCCAAAACTTCTTTTACACCCCAAGTTTCATATCCACCTCCAAAAACTGGCCTGTAAATAAATACTGAATCATTTACAAGTTGAGCGAAGTCTTTGTCCGGTGTTACCATATATGTTTGATAGTTTTCTATACTTGCTTTTTTTGAAATTGTTCCAATGATATCATCAGCTTCATATCCATTTTTAACCAGTATTGAAATACCTAAAGAATTAAGAATATTTTCAATAATTGGAACAGCAACTTTAATAGCTTCAGGTGTTTCATCTCTGTTCGCCTTATATTTTTCATAAATTTTAACCCGATCTTTGCTTCCTCCTTTATCAAAACAAACGGCTAAAAACTCAGGCTTTTCTCTTTTTATCACATCAAACAAAGAGTTTGTGAAACCTAGAATTGCAGATGTATCTAACCCATTTGAATTTATTCTTGGATTTTTAATAAACGCATAATATCCCCTAAAAATTAAAGCATATGCATCAATTAAGAAAAGTTTTTTTTTAACTTCCATTTACTACATTACATATTGTAAAATAATCCAGGCTTTGGTTGTTGCCTCTTTTTATATTCCATGTTCTTATGACAATTGGACCTGAAATATTGCTATCGGATGAAAAAGTTTTTTCATAAGTAAAGCCTAGTCCAAAGGATGCCATACTTGAACTTTTTATAAAACTTCCTCTGTTCATTCTAAATTAATTTTTGTTTGGAAAGAATTTTTTTAGTTGTAATTGAATAGATTAACAGAAAAATAAAACATAACACAGCAATCCAATAAGATGAAATTATTCCAAAAATGTCTGCAAGTTTACCTTGAAGTGGTGGAATTATTGCCCCTCCCAATATCATCATAACCAAAAAAGAAGATCCCTGAGAGGTATATTTTCCAAGACCAGTGATACTTAGCGAAAAAATGCAAGGCCACATTATTGAACAAAACAATCCGCCTGTTAAAAATGCAAAAAGTGCAATATTCCCAGAACCAAAAATTCCAATTAACATGGCTATTATTCCGAGAGAACTAAATATTGTCATGATTTTTACAGCATTATCTTTGGCTAGATAGAAGCCAATTATTTGAATTATGATGAGTAGGGAAAATATACCGATTTCTACCAAAGTTAGGGGATTACTAAATGCATTTACAGCTATAATAACTCCAAAAGCAATAAAAGGAGTAACAAACATAAGTATTTTCTTTAAAGAATTCGAGATATCAAAAGCACCTATTGAACCAGTCCATCTGCCGATCATTAATCCACCCCAATATAGTGCAATATATTTTGCACTTTGAGCCTCATCAAGTACGGCCAATCCTATTGCATTTATACCTTCTCCAACATCAACTTTAAGTAGCTCACCCAAGTTGCTTTGTATTGTAACTTCAACACCTACATAAGTAAAAATTCCCAACATACCCCAAGCAAGCTGTGGATATTTCAAAGCCCCCCATCCTTGAGAGTTTTTACTCGCAGAGGAATTTGCTTTAAAAATTAATCCAAATACAGAAATGAGGCAAGCTATTGTTAGAATTAATCTATAGTTTTCAAGATCAGTAACTTTTGTATTTTCAAATGCTGGAGTATAAGAATAAAAAATCCAACCAAATGATATTGTCATTATTACAGTCATGATTATTAACATGTTTTTAGCTTTAGAGGCTGGCTCAAAAGGCTCATCATTTTTAGCATCAGGTAAA
>PKDT01000004.1 GCA_002863085.1 Flavobacteriales bacterium | reverse complement strand
ATCATTTATGAATGAACTTGACCGTGTTGAAATTGTCAAAGCATTAAAATTAGTTGATGAAGTTTTCTTATCCATTGATAAAGACAGAACAGTATGTAAGTCCCTTGAAAAGCTCAAACCAGATATTTTTGCAAATGGTGGAGATAGATCAACAGAAGAAATCCCTGAGGCAGAAGTTTGTGTGAATTTCAATATCAAAATGATTGATGGTTTAGGTGATAAGATTCGAAGTTCATCTGAGTTAACCGGCATTAAAGAAATTAAATAGCTATTGATTTAGATATGTTTTTCTTACTTTTTTGTAAAGATTAGAAGAATATACAAAATCTAAAACATCCTTATTTTCCGTACTAAATATTTCCTTATTTGAACCATTCCATTTTAGTTTACCGTTTTTGAGAAATATTATTTTTTCACCGATTTCCATAACAGAGTTCATGTCATGAGAATTTATAATTGTAGTTATATTTAATTCTTCAGTAATTTCCTTAATTAAATTGTCAATAATAATTGCAGTTTTGGGGTCTAGACCAGAGTTTGGCTCATCACAAAAGAGGTAGTTTGGCTTATTAACTATGGCTCTTGCAATTGCAACCCTTTTTTGCATTCCTCCAGATGCTTCACTTGGCATTTTTTTATTGCTATTTTCCAACTCAACTCTTTTTAAAACAAAATTTACACGGTCCAACATTTCATCAAAAGGCAAATTATTGAACATCTTTAATGGGAACATAACATTTTCCTCAATTGTCATTGAGTCAAATAGTGCACTGCCTTGAAAAACAGTGCCAATACTAGATTTCAATTTCATTTTTTCATATTCGCTTATAGTTTTAAAATTTACACCATCGAATAATATTTCCCCCTTTTCATAATCATGTAATCCTAATAGGCATTTTAAAAAAACTGTTTTTCCAGAACCGGTTTGACCGATAATAAGGCTGGTTTTACCTCTCTCAAATTGACATGAGATGTTTTTTATAATAGTTTTATTATTGAAGGATTTAGAAAGATTCTTTACTCTAATCATTAACCTAGTAACATTTGGGTTATTAAAAAATTAAATATAATTATTGTTACACATGTCCAAATAAATGATTTTGTACTGGCCTTACCAACTTCCAATGCACCGCCTTTCATGTAATATCCATGAAATGATGGTACTGTAGCTAAAATAAATGCAAAAATAAAAGTTTTTATAAAAGCATAAGTCATATGAAAAGGTATAAAATCTGTTTGTATGCCATCAATAAATGCACTCATGGTACTGTAACCGCCATAGACACATGCAGCCATGCCACCTAAAATCCCTAAGAACATTGAGATCGATATTAAAAAAGGATATAACATTAATGCGATAATTTTAGGAAAAACTAAATAATTAATCGAATTTATTCCCATTACCTCCAATGCATCAATCTGCTCAGTAACTCTCATTGATCCAATACTCGATGTAATAAATGAACCGACTTTTCCCGCCATAATTATGGATATAATTGTTGGGGCAAATTCTAAAATAATTGTTTCTCTAGTTGCATATCCAACAAGATAATCTGGATAAAATGAACCGGTTGTACTAAGTGCTAATTGTATTGTAATTACACCGCCAATGAAAAAAGAAACAAAAGATATTATACCAAGAGAGTTAATAACAGTATCATTGGTATCTTTCAAAATTAGTTCCTTCATAACTCTCCACTTGGTGGGTTTGCGAAGCATTCTTTTTAACATTAAAAAATAAAGACCAATATTATACAAAAACTTCATGCTGTATTAAATATATTTTTAATTTACAATAAATTAATAATAAAGTGAACTAGAATTTATATTTTTGAATATGAATTTAAGATCTACCTTTTTTATTGTTTTTTTGTTTTTTCTCTCTATTTCAGACAATTACTGTTTTGAGAATAAAAATAAAAAACCGCAATTAATTGTTGCAATCGTTGTTGATCAGATGAGATATGATTTTTTAGAAAATCTATCTTCTCGATTTTCAGAAAAGGGTTTTAAGAGGTTAATCAATGAGGGGTATAATTGTAAAAATAATTTCTTTAATTATGTGCCTACTGTAACTGGTCCCGGTCATGCTTCTATTTCAACTGGATCAACTCCAATGACTCACGGAATTGTTGGTAATAATTGGTTTGACAGAAAAACTAATCGATCAATTTATTGTACTGAAGATGGAAATTATGATAATATAGGGGGTGATGATTATTCAGGCAATAAATCGCCTAAAAATTTGTTGGTAGAAACTTTTGCGGATTTAAATAAGATTAATAATTCCGATTCAAAAACCATATCAATTGCTATTAAAGACAGAGGTTCAATATTAATGGGCGGTAAAAATGCTGATGCTGCATACTGGTACTATGGAAAGGATAGGGCACAGTGGATTACAAGTACATATTACATGAATCAATTACCCCAATGGGTAGAAAATTTTAATAATGAGGAAAATTTAGTGAAATATTTGGAAGATTGGGTAACTCTAAATGATATTTCAACTTATGAAAATTTTCAAATCGATAATAATAATTTTGAAAAACTTTTCAATGGAAAAGAAAATTCTGCATTTCCTTATAATATTAAGGAATTGATGAAGCATAATGAGTGTTTTGATATGATCAAAGAAACACCATATGGAAATTCAATGACCACTGACTTTGCCATTGAAGCTATTATCAATGAAAAACTTGGTAAAAGAGATGTTACCGATATTTTGACAATAAGTTATTCATCAACAGACTATATTGGCCATAGTTTTGGAGTATCCTCTGTAGAAACCCAGGATACTTATCTAAGACTTGATAAGGAAATTGAAAAACTTCTAAATTTTTTAGACAATGAACTAGGCGAAAATGAGTACACATTATTTTTAACCGGAGATCATGGTGTATTGGAAATTCCTGCTTTTTTATCGACAAGCGGAGTAAACGCAATGGCTGTTAGCGAGAGTGACTTAAAAGTACAAGTTTTAAAAAAATTAAAAGATGTCTTCAATTTAGATTTTTACAATATTATAGATAGCATAGATAACAATCAAATTTATTTGAATAGAGAAAATATTTTAAGTAATGGCATAAGCGAAAAAGACGTTATTATTGAAGTTGTAAGAATACTTAAATCATTTGATTTTATTTCAGAAGTATATTCTTCAGATTATATCTTAAACTCAACAAAACTAGAGGGTTATGAAGAGCTTATACAAAATGGTTTTCATAAGAAAAGGAGTGGTGATATTGCTGTCGTTTTAAAACCAAATGTGATTTTTTATGATGGAAAGGGTACCACTCATGGCTCTGGTTATAGTTATGATACACACGTACCTCTTATATTTTTTGGATGTGGGATTCGACATGGAGAAACTTTAAAAATCACCGAGATTCCAGATATTGCCCCAACAATTTCAGATTTATTAGGCTTAGAAATGAAAAATTCAACTGGAAAAATTTTAGATTTTATTTTTGAGTAAACTTGGAAGTTAATTTATCAATATAAAACAAAATATTTTCCTTTCCAATGTGTTTTGTGCTTGAGGTTAGAAATATTTCTGGAAGATATTCCCAATTATTTAGAATAACATCTTTGTATTTTCCTACTTTCGCTTCAATCCCATTATTGGGATTACCGCTTTGACTTAATTTGTCTATTTTTGTAAAAATAATTGAAAAGGCAATATTATTAGTTGTTAGCCATTTCATAAATTCAATATCAATTTTTTGTGCGTCATGTCTAATATCGATTAAAATAAATGCTAATATTAACTGTTTTCTTAAGAAAAAATAATCCTTTATAATCCCTTGGAATTCTTTTATTTCAGTTTTAGAGGCATTGGCATAGCCGTAACCCGGTAAATCAACTAAATACCATGAGGAGTTGATAATAAAATGATTTATTAACCTTGTTTTTCCAGGCCTTGATGAAGTTTTTGCTAATTTTTTATTATTGCAAAGACAATTAATTAAAGATGACTTACCCACATTGCTTCTCCCAATGAAAGCGTACTCTGGAATGAAATCAGATGGACAATCTGCAGCGTGATTACTGCTTTTAATAAATTTAGCACTTTTGATTTTCATTATTTCAAATTCATTTTTGAAATAAACCATTTGTGTAAGATAGAGTTAAATTTCTCGGGGTGCTCCATCATCGGGGCATGACCACATTTATCGAGCCAAAATAAATTAGAGTTTGGTAAAAGTTTATTAAATTCATTGCCAACATCGGGTGGAGTAACATTATCGTTTTTACCCCATATAATACAAACTGGTAATTTCATTTTTGGTAAATCCTCAGACATATTATGTCTTATAGCACTTTTTGCCATTGCTAAAATCCTGATTAGTTTATTTCTGTCATTAACCGTTTTGAAAACTTCATCAACTAATTCCTTGCTTGCAACTTTTGGATCATAAAAAACTTCTTCAACCTTTTTTTTGATAACATTATAATCGCTTCTTTTTGTATAGCCACTACCCATACCCTTCTCATAAAGACCTGAACTTCCTGTTAAGATTAATCCCTTTGCTTTATTGAATATTTTTGTGTAGTAAAGTCCAATATGACCACCAAGTGAATTGCCCATTAAAACAAATTCTTTAAGTTTTTTGTGAGTAATAAAATTTTCTAAGAATGTAGCTAATTCTTTAACAGAGGTTTTAATTATGGGAAGTTCATATATAGGTAAAACTGGCATTATGACTTTATAATTATTTTTACTGAAGTATGATGTAGCCTGATTAAAATTACTGAGGTTTCCCATTAGACCATGCAAGATAATTATCGGAAAACCTTCACCTTCTTCTATGTATTTGTATTGACCGTCCTTGACAATATTGTAATTCATTAAACAAATTTATGTAAAAATTAAACAAAAGCATTCATGTCTTTATAATTAATAACTATGATTTAACATTTAATGAACATAGCTTGTTAATTTCTTTAAATTAAAATTTAACCACTTGATAATCATAACATTATGATATTTATTTCAATTATTTTCATCAATAACTTGACTTAAATTAAAATTTTATCAACAATGTGGTAAAATGTGGTAAAATGTGGTAATATTTTATTAAATTTGATTAATTCTAACTGTTATAAATTTTGAACTACCTAATAGGCACATATGAGTGTAAAATTGATGT
>PKDT01000037.1 GCA_002863085.1 Flavobacteriales bacterium | reverse complement strand
TTGTTACACTCAGTCTGTTGTAGCTCAAAATGAAAATAAATTAATTGAATATAATGAGTTCACAGATTTAATCGATGTAACATATTTTTATGAAGATGGTTCTGTACAACAGATTGGATCGTTTAACACTAGTGGTCTTCCGCATGGAGAGTGGACTGCTTACAATATGAATGGGAAAAAATTATGTGTAGGTAACTACAAAAATGGGTTAAAAAGTGGCACTTGGTATTTCATATTTTCTGATAAGACTCAAGCTGTTGACTATATTAATTCTAAGATCATTTCTATTGAAAATAATCATAATAATGATATAGCTGCATTAGATAAATAGTATTAATTACATATAATTGAAAAAGACTGTTTGAAAAAAACAGTCTTTTTTTTTGTCAAATAGTGTGGACTAAAATTAAGAAATTAGATATTTAAAATTTTAAGCTGTAACCGATTGAAATCTCTGTTCCTTGCATTCGTGATGTCCAGATTTCATCAGAGATATTAAATGATTCATAAACACTTTCTTTTTTACTGTTTAAAATATTCTTTGCTTTAATGCTGATTGAAGATTTACCATCATCGTCAAGAAATTTTTTCAAATTAAAATTAAGACTGTGAAAAGGTACTGTATATACATCTGGAACAATTCCAGTACCGACCACCTCCAATGTTCTTCCTTGGACATTATAAAACAGCCCATATTGAAATCCTGTTTCTTCATTTAAAAATTCGATATTTGAATTGATAAGAAACGGCGATTGACCTTGTAAGTCTCTTGTTCTAGAAATAGATTCCCCATCCCTTGCAGCATTTAATCTATTATTATATTCGTCTTCAAACATTTCAAGCGATGATTTTATTAAAGATGCATTAAGAGAAAATCTCCATTTTCTAACATCATCAGAAATAATGTTTAATGGTTTTCTGATTTCAAATTCAGCCCCATACACTTTTGCTGATCCAAGGTTTCTAGCGGTTAGCTGATTTGGAGCTGATGCAAAAAAGGTTAATTCGATTGGATCTTTGAAAGTTTTATAAAAACCACTAAAAGCTATGATATCACCCTTATCTCCAAAAATCTCATATCTCATATCCAAATTGTCAATATATGAAGGCTTAAGGTCTAGATTTCCTATAAATAATCTATCAGAAATTGCATCGTAAATTTGAGCCCTTGAAGCTTCTTTAAACGAAGGGCGTGCTGTAGTTTTAGAAAATGACGATCTCAAATTTGAGTTTTCGTTTAAACTTAAAATCAGATTAGCAGAAGGGTAAATATCAAAATTATCTATTATTTTTTCATTGTAAAATACCTGGCTACCACTCTGGTTCTGACCAGTATAATATGATTGAAAAAGTTCAGTTCTAATACCAACAACTGATTTTAAATTTTCAATCAATTCAAATTCATTTGAAAAATATCCAGAATAAATTCTTTGTTCTCCTTCATAAGAATTAGCAGACTGATAAAGGTTTCCAAAAACTAAATGAGTCCCAGCTTGAGTCTCTGGAGTCCATATATTCTCAGTTAACAATAGGTTATTAGCTTGACCGTTAGGCACAACTGGATTAGTAGAAGTAAAAATGTAATAATCTAATTCAAAGTCTCTGAATTTATACGTCATACCTCCTCCAAATTTTAATTTTGCAGGTTTATCTTTTAATGTATATTTTTTTAAAAAATTTACTTGGTTTGCTAAATTAAATTCAAATAAATCTCTCCAAACTCTTTGTGGATATCCCGACGAACTTGGTGCAATTATTGCATCTCCCTCTTGAGTAATTTGAAATGCTGTTGTTCTATGATCTTTGTCCAAAACTGTTGCCAATGTTGGTGATATTTTCCAGTCAATATTCCAACCGTTTTCTATATTATGTTGACCATTCAGTAATAGATTCGTAACAGATCTTTGGGTGTATTGTATAACATCTTTAGTATATTGTTCTATACCACCACCTGCTCCTGCTTGAGAAGCTTCTTGATTAAAATAACCACCAACAGATTCACCGTTTTGAATATGTAACAGATTTAATTTATATTTTGAATTTTCCCTTTTATAAACTAAGCCTGCAAGACCACTAAGGATTATATTATTTTCTCCCTCATCCCCTGTGCTTAGTCTACTTGTAAGAAGATTATAATTTGAAGAATTGTTAGGATCTTTAGTTAACCTGTTATCAACTCTATTTTTGTAAAATGAGGTTTCATTTCGATAAGATAAAGAAAATTGATAGCCTAATTTGTCATTATCTCCAACAAGAAATTGATTTCCAGTTGTAAACCCAAAATTAAAATTATTTTTACTGGTCTTTCTTTCTGCTTGTAAAATAGGATTAAAAGAAGATGTTAGCTGGGTAAGTAAAGGATAATTTTCAAAAGTCCCAGGGATATACTGATATCTATTTATTGGACGACTTCTCGAATTATTATCAAATCCCAAAAAATCAGTTCCTTCAGATGGACCAATTAGAAAATCGTTCTTAAAATGCATTTCTGAGTTATAAGCTGAACCTATAGAAAAGGAAGTTTCTTTTTTTGTCGGAAAATCTCTGGTTACAATATCGACAACACCACCAGTAAAATCTGCAGGATATTCCGCAGCAGCACTTTTAATAACTATAATATTTTCTAAAATATTAGTTGGGAATATATCCATTTGAATGGTATTTCTGTCTGGATCAAGCCCAGGAATATCAACACCGTTTAAAATAGATTTTGTATATCTATCACCAAGGCCCCTAACATATACATATTTACCACCTTGGACTGAAACACCTGGAACAGATTTTACTGCACTGGCTATATTGCTTGCTCCAGCTTTTTTTATTCCTTGTGATGAAAGTCCATCTAACATAACAGCTGACTTTTTTTGAATATCTAAAACAGCAGACTCAGTATTTTTTCTGACCGTTGTGGTAATTATAATTTCATCTAGGGTATTTGTGGAAAGTGTAACATCTACTTGTTCAACTTCATCACTTTTTATTAATACTTCACTTACTTCAATCGTTTGGTATCCAACAAAAGAGAATGTTAAAGTATATTCACCTGGCTCTAAATCTAATGAGTATTTCCCATCAAAATCTGTTGTAGTTCCAATTGTTGATCCTTTCACAATAACATTGGCAAATGCCATTGGTTCATCATATTCACCATCCATAATAAGTCCAGTTACTTTACCAGATTGCGAGTATATAAGTGATGTAAATAAAATAAATATAAAGTTTAGGAGAGGTTTTTTCATTTTTAGTATATTTAAAAAAAGTGCCGGAATATTATATATTCCGGCACAAAGCTATTCTATAACTGAAGTATTTACGTTAAGTAAACTTATAGGATATGTTAACAAATTATTACCATCCTAAGGCAGCAGCAGCATTTGCATATGTCCATGCTAATGCAGATGTATTACATCCAACAGTTTGTGATCCTGCTGCAACGTTAGAAGCAGTTGATCCAAAACCTTCAACAGAAACATTTTCTGCCTTATTATTAAATATTGCTTCTATACTGTCGCCTTCTGGAACTTCAATTTCCCAAGCTCCAAATGTCAATAAACCAGCATTGTAATTATTCGCTACACCATCATTATCCAGTTCAATGTCTTTACCTGCAAAGAAATTATATGCTGCTACATTATTTGAAGCACCCATTGCGTTTGATCTGTAGTCGGCATATTCACCTCCCTCTGCATCGTTATAACCAACTAATGTTATATTATTTAGAGTAAACTGATCTGAAAATGAACCTTCTGGACCATCGATTTCCATACCATGATCAGAATTGGCACCAGCTAAAACAATAGAATTTGAAATTGTTCCTGAGTAAGCTTGATCAATGTCTAATAGATCATCACCACATGCCCATACTAAAGCATTTGAAACATCAACTGTACCTCCAAAGAATTCAATACCATCATCAGAATTAGCAATTACTTCAACATTATTGATTGTTGTACCATTTCCAACTCCACCTAAAGTTAATCCGTTAATCTCATTATCAGCACCAATTACAGCACCTCCGTGTCTAATGGATACATAAGAAATAGTACCAGAATTATCAGATGGGTTATTTCCTCCGTATAAACCAAATGTGTCATCAGCAGGAATTCCTTCTATTTGTAATTCAGAAACATCTCCACTGAATGAACATGGAGCATTTCCTAAGATTAATAGACCTCCCCATAATCCTTGATCTTCTGGGCCTAAGTCATCCATTGTTGATAGATCATCAGAGACAGAAGTAAAAATAATTGGAGCATCAGCTGTGCCGACAGCATTAATCATTCCATCTCTAGCAACAATAAGTGCAGATGCCAATGAGCCTTGACCAGGACTTCCTTTAATTACAGTACCAGCTTCAATATTTAATGTCGCTCCTGCGTCAACTACTACTTTTTGATTTAGAACATATGTGTTATTAGACGTCCAATTGTGCGTACCTTGTAACATCCCTGTAACATTAATAGTTTCAGAAACTGGATCTACTGGATCTACTGGATCTATCGGTGCCGGACCATCATCACTACATGAAAATATTCCAACTAGAGCTAAAACAAATAATAATTTTTTCATTCTTTAATTTTTTAAGTTTATGTACACAAATAAACAAACAGAATTATAGAATTATATAATCCTACTCTTAACTTTATATTAAATAAATGTTATTCCAATAAGGGAAGATGTTAAGAAATTGTTTTCTTCTTTTTCTTCTTTTTTATTTCATAGTTATAACTTAACCTTAAGATATGAAGAGTAGGGTTTTGATTATTTAAATACTTCTGTATTATGTATCTAATAGAAAAGCTTTTTCTCTTTTTTAAATTAAATTTTGTCCCAAAATATAATCTGTATCTCTCATAGTTTTCACCAAAATTAATTTCGTCTCTAAGAAACATTTCAAAACCAATTCGTGGATCGTATTTCCAATTTTTAATGTTGTATTCACTTTCTAATTTTAATCTCCAAAAATTTCTTTCTAAAGCATTATCAATCTTATTTTGAATCTTTTTTTGATACTGAATTCGAAATCTAAAACTCAATTTTTTTAAGCTTATTCCTGATCTTAAATTTGCGTGGTATCTGTTAAATTTTTCATGGCCTTGAACTCCACCTTCATCATCTAATTCATCCATATTCCTATATGCTAATCCAAAAACTAAATTTTTTTGAATTTTAAAATCCGATTCAAGTTGAAAAAATGATTTCTTGTAAGAGTTTCCGATTGATTTTAGTCTAAGATCACCTGAAAAGTTAAGATTTACAAAATCGGTCAATTCGTATTCCACACCAACTTTTGACCAGCTTTCATAAACTTCATTATTTTGTCCGAAAATTGTCAAAAACGACAAAACAAAAAATAGTAATGATAGTTTGATTTTCATTTC
>PKDT01000031.1 GCA_002863085.1 Flavobacteriales bacterium | reverse complement strand
AAAACCGGAGATAAAACAGTTTTGGCGACATCAGTACAATAAGTACTTGATCTACCATCAAGATAATTTGTTGTAAATCCTACTTGATTATTAATCACAATATGAATTGTACCGCCTGTTTTGTAACCGTCAAGTTGCGACATCTGAATCACCTCATATACAACACCTTGACCTGCAATTGCAGCATCACCATGGATTAAAATTGGAAGCAATTTAGAGTTGTCTCCATCATATTTCTTATCAATCTTAGTTCTTGAAATTCCCTGAACTACTGGACCAACAGCTTCCAGATGAGAAGGGTTTGGAGCTAAGCTAATTTCAACATTTTTGCTGTTACTTACTAATTTTTTACAATTGTAACCTAAATGGTACTTTACATCTCCATCAAATTCATCATCCTCATAAATAACACCCTCAAACTCGCTAAATAGTCTTGAGAAGGGCTTGTCAAATATATTAGCTAAAACACTTAGCCTTCCACGGTGGGCCATACCGAAAATAAATTCATCAACACCTAGGTTAGCGCCTTCATTTATTAAATGTTCTAGTGATGGAATCAATGATTCTGCTCCTTCAATTGAAAAGCGCTTTTGTCCAACGTATTTTTTGTGAAGAAACTTTTCAAAACCCACACACGAATTAAGTTGCCTCAAAATTTCAACTTTTCGTGAATTACTAAAGCTTGGTTGATTGTTGTTTTGATGAATAAACTCCTTAATCCAGTTAACCTCATCGACTTCTCGAATAAACATGTATTCGATGCCTATGGACTGACAATACACTAATCGAAGATGTTTTAAGATGTCCTTCAACTTTGAAGGGCCCAAACCAACTTCATTACCTGCTTGGAATACAGTTTCAAGGTCGCTTGAGGAGAGATTATAATTTTCAATATTTAATTTCGGAGAGTAATTTCTCCTATCTCTTACAGGATTGGTTTTGGTAAAAAGATGTCCTCTTTTTCTGTAGTCGTCAATAAGTGAAATTACCTGAAATTCATTATGAATTTCTTGTGGAAATTCATTTTTTATATTTTCATAAGTTTCATTTGCAAAGTCATATCCCTGAAAAAAACTCCGCCATGATGGATCCATTAGGTCAGGATTGGTCAAATAATCATTATACATCTTTTCGTAAAATGAGATGTGAAGACTACCTAAAAAAGAGTATGGTTCCATTTTTTCTTTTTTTCAAAATTACATCTTTAAGATTCTAATTAAAACATTATATGTGATAATTTTATAATTAAATATCAATCATACATAAAAAGAATACAAATATAATTTTTAGTCTTTGGCACAGACTTTGATGTTTGTTTATTATAAAGATTTAAAATTACAAATTATGAGACTATTAACATTAACTTTATTTTTTTCTTTTTCAGGCGGTTTATTTTCACAAATTGAATTTGAAAAAGTAAATAAAAAACTTGTTGAAAACTTAAACAAACCATCAAAAATCTGGGTTCAAGGAATGTGGGAAACACAACATGACGGGACAAAAAGATGGAAAAGTGGACAGTGGGTATTTCGGGAAAAATCTTTTCAAAAAAAATCTGAAATTTTGAGAACTAAACATAGTTTTAAGCCTACAGCATAAAACAAACTAACACAATAGTATAGTTATTAAGAAAAATTGTATTAATATTGGTCAAGTATGAATCATGATACAATTACAACATTTTCGAATGAATGGTGGATATTTATTTCATGCACCATTTTTGCAATAATTTTTCTTATTTTATTTTCAAAAAGACTCTCTTTAAATTCAAAAAATAGATTAACAAATCTTCTAGCTTCGATCTTTATGTGTGAACTTGTTTTAATGAACTTGTATTATATTTTGAAAGGCAACTGGATTCTTACAGAGTCACTCCCACTACACTTATGTTCTATAATGTGGATCTTTTCAATTGTCTTTCTTTTAACTAGAAGTCAGTGGTTATTTGAAGTACTTTTATTTATTGGAATGCCTGGTGCTTTTCACTCGCTAATAACTCCAGAACTGACAAATGGAAATGACCTAATAAATAAAATTGAATTTTTTTTTAACCATGGTGGACTCGTTTTTGTTCCTCTGTTTGCAATTTTTTCACTCGAAATGTGGCCAAGGAAAGCCTCATGGATTAAATCATTTTTTGCATTACAAATAATAGCTTTTTTAGTTTTCTTAATAAACAATTTAATTGGCTCAAACTATATGTTTTTAATGAACCCTCCAATTGCTAACAACCCATTAATTCCTGATGGTAATACATTTTTTGGTAAATGGCCATTTTATATTATTATTTTGGAATTTGCCGTACTAATACATATTGTGTTAATCTATCTTCCTTTTAAACTGAAGGGCAAACTAATCCGGTAGATTTAATTTGGTTTCTTTAAGAACTAAACTAGTTTTTTTAATTTTACCATCATCAGTCAATACTACTAAATTTTTTTCATCTATGACTGATTTATATATATTTTTTATGTTGTAACAATTATTAAAACCTTTGCCATATCCGTCTTCAAAACATAATTTTTGTATAAAGTAATTTTCTTCATCATAATACATATATATCATTGCGTCTAGAGCTGAGCCTAGCTTAAAACACCTTTTTGTTTGTACATAAAAATTTTCAAAATCTATTTTAAATAAGTCATAATCAACATGACTTACGCTAACTAAATGTTCGGCGACAGGCTGGACAATGACACTTCTTGAGGGCGGGATGTAATTTAATACTGATTCAAATTGAGCAGGGTTTAATGAATACTTTTGCATTACAATAAGATTATACCTATCGTAAAGAATATCATTTATTTCTGCTCTATCTAAGTCATCAATAATTTTTGAGTTTGAATCCTTTTCTGCGTTGTCAGTGGCTAAATATATTTCTTCTTGAATTTGAGCAATATTTAACTTAATTAGTTCAACAGGGAAAAACTCTGTTTTTTTTACCAAGGTTTTATAAATCCATCTTGTTTTTCCTGAGGGTAAAATAACGCTGTACCACTTTTCGTTTTGACCGTTAGTTTCGTAAATTTCACCAAAAAAGGCATGCCCAACTATTGGAGATGACGTAGTTGGACTCATCCTGATATTAATGTCGGTTTTTACTATTTGTATGTAATTTTGACCAATTGACAGTTGATTAATCAACAAAAATAAGATAATAATCTTTCTCATAAGCTTCAAATATAACAAATGTTTTGTGATTATTGAAGGACATTCAACCTCATAAATAACAATATAACAGTTCTAATATATAGCAAACGTTCTAACCAGAAAATATGTATGTATAACTTTTTTTTAAAAAAATTATACAAAAAGATAATTAATAAGTGTTATTGTTTAAAAAAATAATTGTAATTTTGAGTCAAAGAACAATTTTATGAAAAAATTTATATCCTTATATATATCACTGCTGTTATTTGCATTTAACCCATACAGTGCGAAAAGTCAATGTACAATAACTGACGCAACAGACTGTCAATGTTTAGATCCTTCGGAAACTGACTGTGACCTTTTACCTGATATTCAGTTGTCTTGGTTTGGCGTTGTTGATGTTAGTGATGGACCCACTGAATATCCACAAGAGGGCGCAGGTTCAAACAACGGAAGGCTTAGACTAAGCGCATCAACTCCTAACGACGGTGCTGGCCCACTTACAGTAAGAGGTGTGGATGAAAATGGATGGGCGTGGTTTGTTTGCGGAACTGACACAATCATCGATACAAACCCAGAGTCCAATTTGTCTGATTTTTACTGTGATAACGGTGAAACAGCGAGACAAATCACCTGGCAAAGAATTTATCACAGAAACTCTGACGGAACAATGTCTTATTACGATAGAAAAGCTGGTAGCATGACCTATCATCCAACCCATGGTCACAACCACAGTGACGACTGGGGCGTATTCTCTTTAAGAAAGATGGACCCTAATGAACCAAATCCATTAAATTGGCCAATTGTCAGTGATGGTGGTAAAATGGGGTTTTGTCTTATGGACTATGGTACATGTGGCACAGGGCCTAACTCAACATACTATGGCCACTGTAGAGATGAAAACCGATACAGTCCTGATTTCCTCGAATATTTTCCAGAATTTAATGATGGAACAAATGGCGGAACAATCAAACTTAACAGTGATTATCCTAATTTTGGATTGGGAGGTGGCGAATATGGTTGTAGCCCTATAGAACAGGGCATCTCTGCTGGGTGGTTAGACCTATATGGAGAGTGGTTAGACGAACAATGGATAAACCTTGAACCAGGCCTTTGTAATGGAATGTATTGGATAATCGGAGAAGTTGATAGAAATGACGATTATTTAGAATCCAATGAAGATAATAATTGGACAGCTGTTCAAGTCGAGCTTACTCAACAACTCGACGGCAACGGATATAACATTCAGATTATAACTGATCAGGAGGGGAACCCAAACATTTGTAATGGTGAAATTTTAACACTAAGTGCTTCATCTTTAGGAGCTGATTCTTACAGTTGGTCCACAGGAGAAACTAGCCAATCAATTGAAGTTAACGAAAGTGGGGACTACACTTTAACCACCTCAAGCCTATGTGGAGAATCTGAGTCGACAATTACAGTGACTGTGAATCCTCCCGTTGAACTACCATCATCCGATGACGTAACTATCCAAACTGGTGAGAGTGCCGAGCTAACAGCAACTGGATCAGGTACAATTTTGTGGCAGGATGCTTATGGGAACACCATTTATGAGGGTGATAATTTTATTACTGAACCCTTGTCTGAGAACACAGTATTTTACGTTATAAATGAAGAAGTTCTTATTGAAGCACCTGAGGAACTAGCCACCGGTGCTATAAATCACCAAGGGGAAAGCTTCTACAGTAGCGGTGTATACAATGGCGGGTTAGTATTTGATGCTATCGAAGAATTCACTTTAAACAGTGTAAAGGTTTACACCGACTATGAAGGTGAGAGATTAATTGAGTTGATTGATGAAGGTGGTAATATACTAATGTCATCAATGTTTGATATACCAGTTACCTCAGATGATGGTTATATTATCAATCTAAACTGGATAGTCCCCATCGGTAATAATTATACTATCACTACAAATTTTGATACAAATAACGATAACTTTGATTCTAACAGCCCAATGCTTAGAAGAACTACCGATGATTTACCACAATACCCTTACGTTATTGACGGAGTTATTGAGATTAGTGAAGGTATGTATAACAACGGTGAGGGACCAGGTTACTCCACCTCTTATTACTATTACTTTTATGATTGGAAAATAAATAATGAATGGAATATTGGTGAATCAACATGCTTGAGTGAAGCGATTGAAGTAAACGTTAATATTGCCGAGTCCATAATTATGGGTTGTATTGATGAAAGTGCATGTAATTTCAATATTGATGCCAACACTGATGACGGCACTTGTGAGTACCCTTTAGAATTTTACAATTGTGACGGAACTTGTATAAGCGACACCGATGAAGACAGTGTCTGTGCTGAACTAGATAATTGTCCCAACCTCTATAATCCTAATCAGTTAGACTTCGAT
>PKDT01000020.1 GCA_002863085.1 Flavobacteriales bacterium | reverse complement strand
TCTTCTAACTGAGATTTTGAAGCAGACCCAACATGTTTATCAACAATTTCACCGTCCTTAAAAAATAATAATGTAGGTATTGATGTTATACCGTATCTAGCCGAGATATCAGATTCGGAATCAACATTAACCTTACCTACAATAGCACGATTGACAAAGTCTGCATGAAGTTCATCAATAAGTGGAGAAATCATTCTACATGGACCACACCACTCAGCCCAGAAATCAACCAAAACGGGTAATTTGGAATTAATAACTTCTTCGTCAAAATTTTCTGTTGTAAATTCTTTAGCCATAATAATTTAATTTGATAAACAAATCTAATTTTTTTTTCATTAATAATTAATTTTTTACTAAAAATAGTTTCGTCAAAAATTACATTTTTTTTTTTGTAATTATTTGACCACAAAATTGTTAGAAATTGAACTCATTTCATTTATAAATTTTGTGCAAACACCTACTTGAAATTTTTTGGATATGAATGGGATACTAACATCATCAGAAAATATATTTATTTTCAAATTATGTTTACCCGGATATTTTGAAAAAATATCTACAATTTTTTCTATGTTTTTATCATTAATTTCCTCTAAAGGAATTAAAAACATTATCTCGTTTATATTTTTTTTTGAAACATCAGATAGAAAAAAGACATCATTAACCTGGAATCTTAAATTCTCATTACTCCATTTACTTGTAATCATTGAAGCGGAAAAAAATAATAAAGTATGTTCTATATAGAAGTTTCTAAACTTTATGTAGTTGTCACCAAATAAGCGAAATTCACGAGTTCCACTGTAGTCTTCTAAAGTTAAAATACCGTATGGTTGGTTATTTTTGGACATTCTTTCAACATGAGACTTCACATAAGCCGAGAAAGTAAAACTTTTTACAGGTTTTTCAAATAAGTCAATGTCTTTAATTTGGTGGGAACAAATATTTTTTACCTCAAATCTATAATCATCTAACGGGTGTCCTGAAGCATATAAACCCAAAACCTCTTTTTCCTTATTTAACAAATCCAATTTTGACCAACTATGTGTTTTGCTCAGGACGGGTTCATCTGTAATCTCATCCATTGTAGTACTGTCAAACATGGTTAACTGGTTTCGTTTTTCATTTTTTTTGGAAATTTGAGACTTATATATTATAGCATTTTCAATAAATGTTAAATCATCTTCAACTTTGAAAAAGTTAGCTCGATTTACATTAGAAATATTATCAAAAACACCTCCGTATGCCATTGCTTCTAAAACTCTCTTGTTTACAACTTTACTATCAATTCTCTTTAGAAAATCAATAAATGTTTTATAATCTCCATTTTTCTTTCTCTCTTCTATAATCGCCTCAGCAGCAATTGAACCAACACCTTTTATTGCACCCAAACCAAACCTTATATCATTGTTTTGATTAACTGAATAATTGATATAACTTTCATTTAAATCTGGACCAAGAACATTTATTGATATTCTTTTACACTCCTCCATATATTTTGAAAGCTTTGAAAGATCATTCATGTGATGCGTCAAAAGTGAGGCCATAAATTCTTCCGGGTAATGAGCTTTTAAGTATGCTGTTTGAAAAGAAATGAATGAATAACAAGTTGAATGTGATTTATTAAATGCGTAAGATGCAAATGACTCCCAATCTCTCCATATTTTTTTAATAATTGACATGTCATAGTTTTTTGAATCACATCCATTAAAAAACTCTTCTTTCAAACCATCCAATATAGATTTTTTCTTTTTACCCATTGCTTTCCTCAAAATGTCTGCCTTTCCCTCTGAGAATCCAGCAAGTTCTTGAGACAATTTCATTACTTGTTCTTGATAAACCGTAATTCCATATGTATTACCAAGATACTTTTCCATAACGGGTAAGTCATATAAAATTTCTTCCTCACCATGCTTTCTAGCTATGAAATTTGGAATATATTCCATCGGACCAGGTCTGTATAGAGCATTCATTGCAATCAAGTCTTCAAATTTATCAGGTTTTAATGATCTTAAGTGTTTTTGCATTCCAGCGGATTCGAACTGAAAAGTACCAAGAGTTTCACCTCTTTGATAAAGAGTGAAAGTTTTTTCATCTTCTAAATCAATATTGTCAATATCTATTTCTATTTTGTGTCTCTTTTTTATAAGAAAAACTGCATCTTTGATTTGTGAAAGTGTATTAAGCCCAAGAAAGTCCATTTTTAACATTCCAGCTTGCTCAACTACACTATTATCAAACTGTGTAATTAGCATTTCTGAGTCACCGTTAACACATACAGGCACATAGTTGGTAATGTCATCAGGAGTGATTATAATTCCACAAGCGTGAGTTCCAAGATTTCTAATACTCCCCTCAATTGAACGGGCTAAATCAATCATTTCAGATTGAGATTTATTAACTTTTAAAGATTCAATTAATGTATTTATTTGATTTAACTCATCTCTGTTTAGTTTATCTGATAAATCTTTTTGTTTCAATGAAAATATTTCATTTAAAGAAATATTGGGTATTTTTTTTGCAATTGAATCTACTTCAGATAGAGATATATTCAAAACTCTTCCCATATCTCTAATGGCAGATTTTGCCGCCATTCTACCATAAGTGATAATTTGGGCTACTTGATTAGCACCATATTTTTCAACCACCCAAGATATTAATTTTGATCTTCCAACGTCATCAAAATCAATATCAATATCAGGCATAGAAATTCTTTCGGGATTTAAAAATCTTTCAAATAACAGCCCATACTTCATCGGGTCAACAGAGGTAATATCCAAACAGTACGCTACTACTGAACCGCCAACTGAACCTCTGCCCGGCCCAACAGAGACACCCATACTTCTTGCCTTTTTAATTATGTCTTGAACAATTAAAAAATAACCAGGATAGCCTGAGTTTTCAATTGTTTTAAGTTCAAATAAAATTCTATCATTTAATTCACTATTAATTAGATCGTATTTCATATGGGCACCCTCTAAACACAAATGTTTTAAATACTCAATTTGAGTGTTAAATTCTTTTGGAAGTTCATATTTGGGTAATAGAATATCTCTGGATAAATCAAATTTTTCGAATTGATCAATGAAATATTCTAAATCATGAAAAATATTTGGAAAATTCTGAAAATCATTTATTAGCTTTTCACAACTCTTAAAATAAAAACTATTGTTGTGTAATCCATATCGAAAGCCGTGTCCCCGACCCTTTGGCATATCAATGAGATTTCCGTTCTTAACACATAAAAGGGCATCTTGAGCTGTTGAATCATCTTCGTCTAAGTAGTAGACGTGGTTTGAAGGAATACATCTAACCCCAAACTCTTTTCCCCACGAAAGAAGCAAATTATTTAAATCTTCTTCGTCCTCAAAGTCGTTCCTACTTAATTCAATAAAAAAATTTTCCTGAAAATTTTCTAACCACCATAAGAAACATTCTTTAGCTTTATTTTTTCCATGGTTAAAAAATAAATAAGAAATTTCACCATAAATTCCACTTGTTGTAACAATTAAATCTTCTTTGTAGTCTAAGATTAATTCTTTATCAACTCTTGGAAAACCAGAATATAAACCGTCAATGTAGCCATAGGACGAAATTTTACACAAATTTTTATATCCGTTAATATTTTTGGCATATAGAATTTGTGAAAATCTTTTGTCTTTTACATTCCTACTAAATCCTCCTTGTCTAACATGTCTGTTATCTACAAGATAAAGTTCGCAGCCAACAATTGGAAAAATATGATTTTTAATACATTTAGAGACAAATTCAAAGGCGCCAAAGAGATTTCCTTTGTCAGTTATAGCACAATATTTAATATTATTTTCTTTTACATGTTCAATCAATTTATCAATTGATATAGTTGATTGTAAAATAGAATATGACGTGTGACATTTTATATTAATAATTTTGTCTCTGTTAATATTGTTTGTATTGTTAATTTCTTGATTTTCAATTTTAACAATTTTAGAATTTGTATGGTCGGTATCAATTGTAGAAATATTTAACAATTTAATTTGATTTTTGTTTTTTGATATGAACTCTTCAATGTGAGCAGGATTTATATTGCAATTTTCATTATTAAAAAAACCTTGTCTCAACAATTCAAAAAAACACCTGGCTGTTGCGTCTACATCTGCCGCTGCATTATGTGCGTTTATAATGTCTTCTTTGAAAAGAAATTTATACAACTCTTCAAGTTTTGGTGACTTGTATCCCTTTCTTACTTTGATGGTTCCCTTGTTATTTATTTCATAACTTACTTTATCACCCTGAGAAAAGTTGGGTAATCCATCACTTTTTTTATAAAGCAGACCTGAATCACCGTTGTCAATTATAACTCTAAACTTGAAGAAATCTTTGAATTTTCCTGATTCAGAAATGTTCTCTACAGTTCCAACTTTGCCTATGGTAATTTTACAATAATCTGTTGTTGACTTCATTGTATCGATTATCTCGAGTTTGGGATAAGAAAAACTACTATCAATTCGAAAGAACTCAGAGCCAATTACATTAATATCAAAACTAACATTATGACCAATAATAACTTCGGTATTTTCTAATGCAGTTTTAAATTCATCCAATACAGTTTCTATGTCATGACCTTGCTCATCAGCAATCTCATTAGTTATTCTATGTATTTTAGTTGAGGCATGCGGGATTTCAAAACCTTTGGGCTTAATTATTTTGGATGATGAATTTATTAGGTTACCTTGAATATCATGCAACTGCCATGCTAACTGAACACACCTAGCAGTATCCCAGTTATTTATATCTTCGAAGTTAATGTTGAAGTTTTTTGGGAAACCAGTAGTTTCAGTGTCAAATATTAAATACATTGATTTTTTATTTAATAATAAAATTAGTGAAAAATAGTATCAAATTGCACTTAATAATAACCATAAAAATTATTTGCATTATTATTTTAAATATTTAAATATTTATTAGATATTTGCAAAACTTAATTAACCGGGTTTAGGACCCTTATAAAAAAATTAACTAACATGGCTACAAAAATTAGACTACAAAGACACGGAAAAAAAGGAAAACCATTTTATCATATTGTGATTGCTGACTCAAGATCTAAAAGAGATGGTAGGTTTATCCAAAAAATTGGAACATATAACCCGAACACAAGACCTGCAGAAATAAATTTAGATTTTGAATCATCGCTTTCATGGTTACAAAAAGGTGCCGTTCCAACTGACACAGCTCGAGCGATTTTGTCTCACGAAGGTGTTTTATTAAAAAAACATCTACTTGAAGGCGTCAAGAAAAATGCACTAACTGCGGACCAAGCTGAAAAAAAATTTGATGATTGGTCAAAAATGAAACAAGATCAAATTGAGAAAAAGAAAAAATCAATCAAAGAAGGTGTCTCAAAAAAAGTCAAAGAAAGATTTGACAACGAAGAAGAGGCTAGAAAGAAAAAAGAACAAGAAATAATAGCCAAGTCAAAACCCGCTGCTGAAGAAACTCCTGCTGCCGAAGAAACTGCTGCTGCTGAAGAAACTGCTGCTGCTGAAGAAACTCCTGCTGCTGAAGAAACTCCTGCTGCCGAAGAAACTGCTGCTGCTGAAGAAACTCCTGCTGCTGAAGAAACTCCTGCTGCCGAAGAAACTGCTGCTGCTGAAGAAACTCCTGCTG
>PKDT01000081.1 GCA_002863085.1 Flavobacteriales bacterium | reverse complement strand
AGGATCCTGATCTGATAATTGTAAAATATCCCATGTATCAGTTGATGATGACGTATATGGAAAGACTGTATGATTTGAAATTATTTGATAAAGCGACTCTTTAAGTTGCTCTGATGATTTACCGTTAGCCTCTTGGTAATAGTCTTGTGGAATATTCGCTTGAACTATTCCATATGTTGGATTATAAGAGGATCCAAAATCTGACTGAGAATAGCTCTTCGATACGAATATAAACAATAGTAAAACTAAATACCTCATTGGGGCAAAGATAATGCATTTAATAATTTATTTTTATAGCTAATAAAAATTATATTTGGGCATATTAGCATAACATAATAACTGGCACAAGGTTTGTACATTATTGATTATGAAATTAAAGCATTTCACACTTCTAACAGCTTTCATCATTTTCTGTTCCTGCGGAACCCAAAATAATAAAATGTCAAAACCTTCGTCAGGTCTATCAATTTCTCCAGCGGCAACAACTCTGCTAGATGTAATTGTTGGTAAATTTCCTGGAATAAGGGTTATTGGTGATAATGTAGCAAATGGAAATCCAAAAATATTAATTAGAGGTGGAAGTCTTTCTATCAACAATCAGGCTTATGCTATCTTTGATGTTGATGGATCTCTACAAACTGATTTTCCTTCATACATCGATCCACAGCAGGTAAAAAGTATTTCAATTTTAAAATCATTATCAGCAACTAACAGATATGGAGGAATTGCTCGTGGTGGTGCAATTATAATTAAACTCAAATGAAAAAACTACTTATTTTAATTTTAACATGTAATGTGTTGTATGGTCAAACTTACAACGATAAATTTTTAGATGGTACAATAATCTTCAAACTAAAAAACTTTGTCGAAATTAGTGAAGAAAACGTGACAAATACTTCTGATAATATTGGTGTGATTGTTGATCTTAAAGATTACCCCGAAGTTGATTACATTTTTGAAGGAATTAATATCATTAATTTTGAAAGACCAAGCTATTTTTCCGGCAAAAGAGAATTACAAAAAATTTACAGAATTATTTTCTCTGACTACAATGAGATTGATTATTTGATTGATAAGCTCAACAAATTAGAAATAATAGAGTATGCAGAAAAAGAACCAATCTACAAAACAACATTTGTCCCTAACGACTCATATCACAATGGTACAGATAAATGGTATCATACTTTAGTAAATTCAGAACAAGCGTGGGATATTTCACTGGGAAGTGAAAGTATAAAAATAGCAATTATAGATAATGGGGCACCTGCTAATCATCTTGATTTAAATGTATTTAAACAAAGAGATGTTTCTGATAATGACGACGATGCTACACCTCCCCAAACGTATAACCAAAGTTCATCTTGGTCACATGGAACTCACTGTGCAGGTTTAGCTACAGCTGAAATAAATAATTCAACCGGAATTGCTTCTCTTGGAGGAAATGTTGAGTTAATTGTTGTTAAAGCAACAGGAGATAATCAAAACCCTTCTTCAATTTACAATAGCTATACAGGAGTTCAGTGGGCCTGTGAAAACGGAGCAAATGTTGTCAGTATGTCTTATGGTTCTGAAAACTCTTCAAATGCTATGCAAGATTTAATATATGCATATCCTGAAGTAGTTTTTATAGCTGCTGCTGGAAATGACAGTTCATCAACACAAAATTATCCCGCTGCATATCAAAATGTCATTGGAGTTGGTTCTGTTGATTCTAATGATTTGAGATCATCTTTTTCAAACTATAATGTTGGATTCCCATGGGTTGATATTGCCGCACCAGGTGGATACTCTTATGGAGGTCTTCTTAGTACAGTTTATACAGAAAGTTTAAACGGATATGCTAGATTTGGTGGAACATCAATGGCTACACCTTTTGCAGCTGGTCTCGTAGGTCTTATGCTTAGTGTTAATCCATCACTAACTCCAATTCAAATTCAAAATTGTCTTGTAAACAGTGGGGTAGATATCAATCAAAATATTGGCCCAAGGATAGATGCATATCAAGCTTTACTATGTGTTCAACCAGAAAATGATAACCCAATACCAGCATTTACAGCATCACCTCAAGTGACGTTTGAAAATCAGTCTGTAATCTTTTCTAACAACTCAGTTAATGGTACTAACTGGGTATGGACATTCGAGGGGGGTAATCCAAGCACTTATGAAGGACAAAATCCACCTGAAATATATTATTCTTCTGTTGGAGAATTTGATGTCAGCTTAACAGTAACTAATAGTTCAGGTGATGAAACATTAACCAAAGAAAACTACATCACAGTTTACTTTGAACCTAGTGGTGAGTGGATTTTACAAAATACTACATTTGGTAATCAAAGTACTGGAATTAATTACATCTCAATTGCAGACGAGAACGTTGTATGGGCTACTGCTTTTGACGGAACAGGTTCCGGTCAAAATATGCAACAGTTCACTAAAACCAATGATGGTGGTGATTCATGGCAGTCCTACAACATAGATATTGGAGATTTAAATCTGGGGGTATCAATGATACATGCCTATGATGATCAAACTGCTTGGCTTGTAGCATATCCTAGAGGAGCCAATCAAATCGGTGGAATTTTCAAGACAATCGATGGAGGTGAAAATTGGGTTAGACAAGATAGTGCACTATATAATACGAGTTCTTCGTTTGCTAATGTTGTCTATTTCTGGGATGAAAATACCGGATTTGCTCAAGGTGACCCAATTAACGGTGAATTTGAATTGTATGTTACCGAAAATGGAGGAGAAAATTGGGTACAAGTCCCAGGCTCAAATATACCAAACCCTCTTGGCGGCGAATATGGGTATACCCGTCAAATTGAAATTAATGGAAATAATGTTTGGTATACAACCAACAAGGGAAGAATTTACAAATCGTCAGATAAGGGTAATAATTGGGTAGTTTACCAATCACCCATTGCCGATTTTGGAAGTGCTGAGGTAAATGGAAATATATCATTTAGTGATTCTCAAAATGGTATTTTAGTTGATAACAGTGCAAATGTCTATAAATCCGTCGATGGTGGTGCCTCCTGGGATCAGTTGACTCCAAACGGTCCAGTTTATACCTCAGGATTGTGTTACATTGATGGTACCAATACTATTTTCACAACTGGGAACGGATCATCTTTTAGTTTAGATGGCGGATATTCTTGGACACCAATAGATACCGCAACACATTTGTTTGTTGATTTCTACAATGAAGAGCTTGGATGGTCAGGTGCTTGGACTCAGGTCACAGGTGCTAGCTCCACGGGCGGGGTATGGAAATGGGAAGATTTCTCTTTGGATTTTAACCAACCTGATAATGACCTAAATCTTCGATACTATCCAAATCCAACTAACGACTTTATCAATTTTGTATATGATGGTGATTTGACAATAAAAGTTTATAATATTTTGGGTCAAGAAATTATCAATACTAATGATAAGTTAATAGACCTAAGAAATTACAATGATGGCGTATTTATATTTAAAATATGGGATTTTATTAATCAAAAATCTAAATCAATTACAATTATTAAAAAATGAAATATTTATTATTAATTCTTTTTATGCTTTTAGGTAACACCAAATATGAAACTCAGAAATATGATTTGATTTTTTCTGAGGATGATTTTGAAATAAGATTTTATCATTCGTCTTTAAAGGCAAAAGTAGTTTCTCAAAGAAATGCTAATGGTAACTTTTATAAGCTGTTTCAATTCATTAGTGGTAATAACTCAAAGGGTGAAAAGATAGCGATGACTACTCCCGTCTACATGAAAAATGATGATAATTCTAATACTATGGAATTTGTTATGCCCGCATCATATGATATAGAAACGATCTCAAAACCAAAAGACGAAAATGTTGTCATTTATGAGTCAGAGGCAAAACATTTTGCATGTATTAGATATGGAGGATATTCAAATACTGGAAAATTTAATATGCATTCAAAAAAGTTAATCGAAAAGTTATCAGAGTTGAATATTGAGACTGTTGGAGATTTATTTTATGTTTCTTACAATAGCCCCTATAAGGTTTTTAATAGACGAAATGAAGTTATGATTGAAATAGAATACAATTAGTTATCTCTAATTGCCACAGCATTAGCAATCATATTAATTTTAAATTTAGGATCCGTAATTAGTTCAATTTCTTCTTTTGATTTTTTTGCATCCTCAGCATAATGTCTTAATCTCTCTACTGAAATTGTATCTCTGAAAATATTTCCTGACATTAAAATCTGCTTGCCTTCAATTCCTGTTTTTGGAACAAAAAATCCATAATCTTTGAATTTTACAAAGACAGTATCAGTATTTACTTTAACATTCATCCAGCATCCCTTTTTTGGACATACATCAATTATTTGACCCGAAATATTAGTTATCTCAAAATTATCTTCAATGTTTTCGGAGTAACTTAACTCAATATCAATATCATCTCCATAATTAAGGTAAGTAATGCTTTTATCACATGAATAACTTGTTAATAAAGTCAAAAAAACTAGTAAAAAATTAAGCTTCATATTCATTATTTTTGATGTTCAAATTTATAATATTTAATTGAGAGATTTAAACAATATTAAGGATAAGTGGAAAGTATATTACGAAGAAGAAATTAACTCCTCGGTAGATTCTCTCTGGGATTTAATTTCATCACCCTCAAATCTTGAATTATTTCATCCCTTCTGTAAGTCAAATAAAATAATTAAATGGCCAGGCGAAAATTCAATTGATGAATTAATTTACCTTAACGGACTAACATTTATTAGAAAATTTAAGTCGTGGAAAAAAAAGAAGGGATATAGTTTATTGATAGGAGAAAAAGATAAAGAGCAATCATATGTTGTTTGGGAAATAACAAAAAAGAATGATTCAATTTTTCTGAAAATAACGGTATACCCTTATTTCTTACAAAATATGCCTAAAATTATTTCTTTTTTTCCTTATAAATTTATTGTTATTCCTGCACTAGAATCTTATTTAAAAAGCGTTATAGGTGGAATAAATCATTATTTAAAAACAAAAAAAACAGTACCAAAAAATTATTTTGGAGAGCACAAGTGGTTTTCTTAAAAATTAGAGTTGTTTGGTATAAATTTTGGTATTAAAATGTATTTAAAATTATCATGAAAAAAGTAAACCTATTTGAAGAGTTATTAAAGGAAAGAAGTAAGCAAATTAGCACAAATGAGCTTATTTCCCTACTTAAAAATATTTGGGTAAAAGAAGATTCTAAAAAAGAAAGAATAACTCAGTCTTTAAAGGATGTTAACAACGGAAGTTTCAATCAACTCAAATTTGATGAGATGGAAACCAAAAATATTTTTCACAAAGACACAATAAAAAATATATGTGTTAGATATAGATTGAGATTTTTAGATTCTAATTTATTCAAAGGTGATTATCCAAAAAATATTACAAAAATAATAAGTGATATTGAAAAAAAACATGATACTAAACTAATCAACTTCATGATAATGGCTCCATCTAAACTTTTTAAAATAAAAAGCCCGGATGATCCCATACTTTTTGTTCCAATAGGAAATGACTACTATTACTTAATTCATAAATGGGGTGAAGAATTCAATTACCTTAGAAAACTATTAGTTCTTCCATTCAAAAATATCGACAATCTAACTATATTCTCTGTACTAGTTAGTGTGTTTTTCGCATTTCTTGGAAAGCTGTTTATTCCTAGTCTTACGTTTTCCGAAGTATTTATCCTGTTTTTATTTTTGGTAAAAGGATTTATCTTCATTTTCTTCTATACTTTCTTCTTGACAAGAAAAAATTTCAGTGAAAGTATTTGGAATAGCAAGTA
>PKDT01000021.1 GCA_002863085.1 Flavobacteriales bacterium | reverse complement strand
TATAAACTTTGTAAAATATTGATTGGTGGAACAAATCCTACTAAAAAAATAAAAAATCTTGAAAATGAACAAATACATGTTTCCGGGAGAGTTGAGGACATTAGAAATCTATATTCAATTGGTAAAGTTTTTATTGCTCCGATGTTCATTGGAAGTGGATTACAAAATAAATTACTTGAAGCAATGGCAATGGGAATTCCTTGTATTACAACTGAACTAGCAAACAAAGCTTTGAGAGCTAATAAGCATCAAATAACAATAGCTAAAAATGAAGGAGAATTTGCAAGACTATGTATAAGGTTATTAAAAAATAAAGATCTTTATAACAGTTTTCGTGATGAGGGCTTAAAGTTTATTAAAAAAACATATGATTGGAAAAAAATTAATAATAAATTAATTGACTTATTTGAATAACAATGAAAAATATACTCAACACAATAGAAGAAGCAATTGAAGATATAAAAGATGGAAAATTAGTTATCGTTGTGGATGACGAGAATAGGGAAAACGAAGGTGATTTTGTTGGAGCTGCTGATAAAGTGACCCCTGAGATGATAAATTTCATGGCAACTCATGGAAGAGGCTTAATTTGTGTACCTATGTTAAAAAGTCGTTGTGAAGAATTATCTTTAGAACCGATGGTCGGAAAAAATACAGACCCAATGAAAACCCAATTTACAGTTTCTGTTGACAAAATTGGAGATGGATGTACTACTGGAATTTCTGCACATGATAGAAGTAAAACTGTTCTAGCCTTATCTAGTAATAATACTAAAGTTAGTGACTTATCAAAACCTGGACACATATTTCCATTAAAAGCCATGGAAGGTGGTGTACTTAGAAGAGCTGGACACACAGAAGCTGCAATTGATCTAGCAAGACTAGCAAATCTAAATCCATGTGGTGTCATTGTGGAAGTTATGAATGATGACGGAACAATGGCTAAACTAAATGACTTAAAAAAAATTGCCTCAACCCACAAAATGAAAATAATTTCAATAGAAGACCTAATTGCTTACAGACTTAAAACTGAAAGTTTAATAAATAAAGAAATCGAAATTAATATGCCAACTAAATATGGCCATTTTAAACTTTCCGCATATAAACAGGTCAATACCAATGAGGAACACTTAGCCATCACTAAAGGAACATGGAATAAAGATGAACCAATTTTAACGAGGGTACATTCATCATGTTTTACTGGAGATATTTTAGGATCTCTTCGATGTGATTGTGGAGATCAATTATCAATTGCTTTACAAATGATAGAAGAGGAAGGCAAGGGAATTGTTCTTTACATGAATCAAGAAGGTCGTGGAATTGGATTATTGAGTAAACTCAAGTCTTACAGCCTTCAAGAAAAAGGTTTTGACACAGTTGATGCAAACTTAAAATTAGGATATAAAATGGATGAAAGAGATTATGGAGTTGGTGCACAGATACTAAGAGACCTAGGCGCTTCTAAATTAAAGTTAATGACTAATAATCCCACCAAGAGGGCCGGCCTTTTATCTTATGGAATAGAAATCATCGAAAATATTCCAATAATTGCTAAAGAAAACAAGCACAACAAGACTTACTTAGCAACAAAAAGAAAAAAAATGAACCACAAACTATAACTTAATTTTTATTTTTTTTATCAAATATATCTTTGAATGAATCAAATTGTTTTTTAAAAAATATTCCAAATCCCTGTTCGTAGCCTGTTGACTCTGAAAATGGATCGTAGTCTTCAGCTCTATTAAAAACCCTTAATTTAAATCTCCCGTCCTTAAAAAAATTGTACTCAATGTCTAAATCACCGATAATATCGGCCTCGGATTGTTCTGGAGGTGTTCCAACATTCCCATTAACTATAACTCGATCATCTAAAAATTTCCTACTTATTGCAAGTTCAACCTGTTGATAGCTCAAAGAATCACCTGTTCCAGGTATCCACTTAAATCCTAAATCAAAAGCATCTGTTGTTTGTGAGAGCCAATTAGATAATTGGTTAGATAAAAGTTCAGTACCAGTTGTTGCAAGAGTATTACCTAAATAGTCAATGCTTGGGTCATTTTCAACCAAAAAACTGTTAGCCAATAACAAATAAAGAAATTGTTCTAAAAGTTTTTGATCAGTATTTGTGATAGTTTCTAATGAGGTTTGAACAACTTGATCAGAGTTGGGTATTTCTATAAAAAATTCAATTTCAGGATTTAACAATTTGTCATACATTTTAATTCCACACACAACTGGTGATTTTACTTGTCTTTCAAAATCTGGGTTGAGAGGATTAAGTGATGCCTGAACATTGTATAACACATCAAGGTTAATTGATGCACTATTAGGATAGCCATTAAATGATATTAAGCCATCGTTGTCAATTTGAAAGCTTTTAGTTATGACATCTTGTAGTGTGAATAAATAATTACCCTGTTGTAGATAAAAGTCCCCAAAAACCTCAAAATCTCCATCATCATTGATTTTCAATAACAAACTGCCATCTCCAATTGCCTTAATTAAGTCACCAACTTCCTTATCAAAAATAATCTCAATTTCAGCATTATTATTAATTTCTAAATTAAAATTCATTTTGAACATTGACTTTTTTGCTTGATTAGAAATATTTCTCTTTGGCAAATCATAATTATTAAATCGAATGAATATATTTTCTCTAACTTCCTTAGATTTTATCAAAGGAATTTTAATTTTGGTACCATCTTGAGTAGTTGCGTTTATATCCAATACCACATTTTCAGGTTTACCATTAACTAACATTGTACCATCCAAAAAAACATCACCATAAAAATCTGGATTATCACTTTCATTTGTATTTAAAACAAATAAACTATCGGCATCAACAGATATTTCATAATTTAAGTTTTTAAGTGCATTATGATAAATTTCTGCATTTAGGAATGCATTAGTTTCAAACTTTTTATCAAAAAATTTAAATTTTTTTAGTAAAATGGAGTCATTTTTAAATTCTGATACTAAAGTATCCTGGGTGTTAACGTAAGATTGTCCTAAGTATGGTACGTCAAATGAAAGATTATTAGTCATCAAGTCACCTAAAAGATTAAAATTATCGAATTTACCAAAAACTTTAACTTTGCCATTGGTGTTTCCTGAAATATTTGAAAGAGGTTTTATTATCGGGCTTATAACATCAGTTGGAAAATTATCAAATATCAAGTCTGCATCTATTTTTTTAGTTCCATCAAATGGATATGTAGCATCAAATTTAAAAGTATGATTTTCTGAAAATATTTTTCCAACTGAAATTAAAGAATCATTAGTATGGTTAAATGAGTTATCTATCTCAAGTTTTCCTAAGAATACATCATTAAAGGTCAATTCATTTACAAAAAAGTTTCCAAAAAAGGAGGGAAATAAACTTTTATTATAAACCATATTTCCCTGCATCAGACCATTGAAATATAGAGAATTACTGTTTATAATTGGATTGAAATTAGAAATATTAAAATCAATAAACTCTAGATGCAAATCAGATTTTTTATTGAACATTCCATTTACAAACAAATTTTCTGA
This sequence comes from Flavobacteriales bacterium, assembly GCA_002863085.1. Classification (GTDB taxonomy): domain Bacteria; phylum Bacteroidota; class Bacteroidia; order Flavobacteriales; family TMED113. The sequence continues at coordinate 2,543 of PKDT01000021.1, read as the reverse complement.
TTCTTGACTGATTCTGAAATTGTTGAAAAACAACCCTTTATAATTTAATCTTAAACGGGAGGAGGTATCAATTTCCCAAATGTTATTTGAAATATTTAATATTGAATTATCATAAAACTTAAAAATAAAATTATTATTACTAAAATGTAAATTACCATATAAATCAATGTCAAATGAATTGCCCAAATTTGAAAAGCATTTTACAAAGAACTCTGAATCATCTAGATTATTTTCAAATGTAAAGTCAAGATTATTTAGAGAAAAATCATCTGAAATCTTTAATGTGTCAGCACTGCAATTAATCAAATCATTTTTGTCAGTTACATTTAATCCATTTATAACTTTTTCAGAAAAAATTATTTGTTTTGAATCAATGTAAAATTGATCAAATTTCAAATTATTATAATCAACATCAATGACTAATGTATCATCAAATGTTAAATCATTTATAAAAAATTCAGAAAAGAAACTTGCGTCGTTTAAATTAACATCTAATTGAAAACTTTGGGAAGTTAAACCATCAAAAGTTGAATTTAAATTTACACTACCATAATCTGACGAAACATCCAACAAAAACTCTTTTGAATTTAGAAAATTCATATTAATATTTAATTTATTGACGTTTCTATATTCATTATTTAATACATATGAAAAATTTTCAAAGTCGATATTAGCTGAATAATTATTAAAATTAATTTTGTCTACAAAGAAATTAGATTCAATTTTTATAATATTATCATTTATATTTAAACCATGCTTGGAGGGGTTTAAGACCTTAAACCTTCCAACAACATTAGAAAGTTCCGGAAATTCGTTTGGATTATTGATATTGAGACTTTTAATTAGAGCAGTATAATCAAGAAAAACATTTTGATCATTGATAGTCATTTGAAGATTAATATTATCATCGGATAGTTTTGAGTCTACAATTATCTGATCATATGATTTACCTAGGTATTTAAGATTACTAAATTTTGTCAAGATATGACATGGCACATTTTTGTTCAATTTTATACGGGATGAAGAATTAGTAAATTTTAATTCTTGATGGAGTATTTTGTTAGAATTAAAGTTTTCTACCAAAATATCTAAATATCGTTCATCAAAATTTCCATTTAGGTAAAAAGTGAAATCTCCAAAAATTGTTTCAAAGAAACCATTAGAAATTATGGTTTCTATTGAGTCAACTTTTTCTTTTTCAATAGAAAAGTTTCCCTTTAGTGATACAGAGTCTGTTGAAAAATAATTTCTGTTGATTAAATTAGGAACATCTGATAGGCTTATATTTGAATTGCTTAAAGTGAAAAAAAACTTATTAGCAACTTTTTTTGTCATAATATCAAAAGAACTGTCACCATATTTTACATTCGATTTGAAATTTAAACTATCTTCTGAAAGAGAAAACTCACCATTTAAATCAATATCTTTTATTGAATATCTTGACAAATAATCAATTCCAAAAATTTGAGTTATAAAATTTGATTTACTGTTGGTTAAAAATGAATCTAATCTTAGTTTGAGCTCTCTATTTTGGTAATTTAAATCTGATATTGAAATAAAATCATCACCATCAATTTTCACCTCCTCAACATCAATTTTTTTTGAACTAATTAACAAATTATTTGATGATATTTGTTTAAGCTTGTAGTTATTTCCATTTTTTAAAGAAATAACGCTATTATTTAGTCTTAAATTTTCGATAAAGATATTTTTTGTTGGATTATTTTTTTTTGAATCATTGGAAATTAAGTTGGTTTTAAATTTTGAAATATCATTAAAGTTTAAATTTAGGTTATCAAAAGTAACATTTCTAATTTTTAAATTTTTTGAGAAAATAAGATTGATAAGAGGAATGTTGAGACTTATATTTTCAACTGAAATTAAACTATCATTATTTTGAAAATTATTCAGTAACACATCAGTTTCTAAATCACCCGAAATTATATCATAATCAAAATTTTGGAAATCAATTAGAAAATTTGCGTTTTGATTCGTATTAGCAAAATAGTTTTTTATAATTTTTGATTGAACAAAGGTAGTGTTTAATGATATGGATACAAAGATCATTAAAACTAGTAAACAAATTGATATTTTTTGTAGGTTTATCTTCAACTTTCCAAACTTATGAATATTAAATTTAATAAAGATATTTTTATTCTAGGAATTGAGTCATCTTGCGACGATACATCGATTGGAGTTTCTAAGAATATGTCGGTACTTTCAAATATTGTTTCAAACCAAAAGATTCATAAAAAGTATGGTGGAGTTGTTCCTGAACTTGCCTCGAGAGAACACCAGAAAAATATTATACCAACATTACAAGAAGCTTTAAAGAGAAGCTGTAAAAGAAGATTGAAAAGGAACCTTATGAGAAGATTCACAAGAAGCTGTTACAAGAAGCTTTGCAAGAAGCTTCAAAAAGAAGCCTTAAGATAAGTTCCAACATAAGCCTTCAAAGAAGTTTTAAAGGCATCATTTACAGAAAGGTTGAAACTAATATTTTTACTTTTTGTAAATTTTATAGATGTTTTTAATGACAAATA
>PKDT01000044.1 GCA_002863085.1 Flavobacteriales bacterium | reverse complement strand
GGTGGTGGTGCTCTGACAAAAGAACTTATCAAGGTTACAAATAATATTAAAGTTATTGAAATTGACAGAGATTTGAATTCAGTTTTAAGTAAAAGATTTCCAGGACTAGAAATTATAAATGAGGATTTCATAAATTATGAGTTGACTAAAATTGGATGGAGGAAATTTTCTATTTGTGGTAATTTTCCATACAATATTTCAACTCAAATCCTATTTAAAATAGTTGAAAACAATAACTTAGTACATGAAGTTGTTGGTATGTTTCAAAAAGAAGTAGCAGAAAGAATATGTAGTGCCCCCTGTTCTAAAAAATATGGTATTCCAAGTGTAGTTGTTCAAGCGTTTTATGATTGTGAAATTTTATTTGATGTATCGAATGATAATTTCAAACCTAAACCAAATGTATTATCATCTGTCATAAGACTAACAAGAAACAAAAAAAAACTAAACTGTAAATACGATGATTTCTTTAGAGTTGTTAAAATGAGTTTTTCGAAAAGAAGAAAAAAAATAAAAAATGCATTGAAAAATTTTACTAAATTAAACGAAGTTAAAGATGAGCTAATTCTAAAAAAAAGAGCAGAAGAACTCACTGTCAATGACTATGTCATGCTAACAAATAGATTGCTTTAATATGAACTTTGAGTTAACAAAACCATTTCTTGACGAACTAAAATTACATCTCTACAAAAAGAATGATAAGCAAGTATTAAAAATTTGTGACCGTCTACTGGCGCCTGATGTAGCAGAAATTTTAAAAATTTTAAATTTCAAAGAATCAAAATACCTTTTATCAATTTTGAATGACGAATTTAGTGCTGACGTGCTAGTCGAGGTAGAAGAAGATATTAGAGAAAAGCTACTTAATGATTTAAGTACAGATGAGATTGTTGAGGATGTTCTCGAAAACTTAGATTCTGACGATGCAGCAGATGTAATTCAAAAGCTTCCAGATAAAGTGCAGAAAGAAGTAATATCTAAAATAAGTCATGCTACAGATGTTGTTGATTTACTTTCATATGAAGATAGTTCCGCCGGAGCTTTAATGGCTAAAGAGCTAATTAAGGTCAAAGAAGAATGGAGTGTTGTTAGGTGCGTCTCAGAAATGAGAATTCAAGCTAAAAAAGTTGAAAATGTATATACCATATATGTTGTTAATGACAAAAATCAACTAACAGGAACAGTGTCACTAAAAAAACTTTTACTTTCTGAAAAAAGATCTCAAATAAATAAAATATTTGATAATCACGTAATTTCTGTGAAATCTGAAACTAGTGATGAAGAAGTTGCAAGAATTATGAACAAATATAATCTTGTTGTTCTCCCTGTAGTAAATAACAGAAACGAATTAATAGGAAGAATTACTATAGATGATGTTCTAGACTACGTAAAAGAAGAGGCAGAAAAGGACTATCAACTTGCCTCGGGTATAAGTGAAAGTATAGAGCCAAATGACAGTATTATAAATCTAACAAAAGCTCGAATTCCTTGGTTAATAATTGGAATGATTGGCGGACTTATTGGTGCACAAATTATTGGATTATTCCCAATAAAAGAAAATCCAATACTTGCATTTTTTATTCCTTTGATTATTGCTATGGGAGGTAATGTGGGTGTTCAATCGTCAGCAATTGTTGTACAAGCAATTGCTAGTAAAAATTTAGGTGTGCAACACTGGACCAAAAGGTTGGCAAAAGAAGTTGGTGTCGCTCTTCTAAATGGTATCATTTGCAGTTTAATAGTTTTGATTGTATGTTTTTTATTATACTCACAAATTAAAATTGGAATTATAGTAAGTGTCTCTTTAGTGACGGTGATGCTATTTGCATCACTTTTTGGGACTTTTGTGCCTATTATATTGAATAACAGAAGAGTTGACCCCGCATTAGCAACCGGTCCATTTATCACTACAATGAATGATGTAATTGGATTATTTATATACTTTTCAATTGCCGAATTTATAATTTAGATATGAAAATTTTAATTACCGATAATGTTGACAATCTACTAATTGAATTACTTGAAAATAACTCATTCAAACTAAAAAGAGCATTTGACATAGAAAGATCCGATGCACTCAATATAATTGAAAATTTTGATGGTCTAATTGTTAGAAATCGTCTAGAAATTGATGACGAATTTTTACAAAAAGCAAAAAAACTTAAGTTTATAGCAAGATATGGTTCAGGAATGGAATTGATTGATACTAGTTTAGCAAAGAAACTAGGTATTTGTTGCTTTAACTCTGCTGAGGGGAACAGTAAATCAGTAGCTGAACATGCTTTAGGTCTTTTATTAGGAATATTAAAAAATACTAAAAAGTCTATGTTCGAAATGAAAAATAAAATTTGGAATCGAGAAGGGAATCGTGGAAACGAATTAAGTAAAAAAACTGTTGGTATAATTGGATATGGCAATACTGGTTCAAAGTTTGCCCATATACTAAAGATGTTTGACTGCAAAATCATTGCATATGATAAGTATAAATCTGGATTTGGTGATAAATTTGTTGAAGAGGTTGACTTAGATAAAATTCATCAACTTAGTGACATTATTAGCTTTCATATTCCACTAAATAATGAGACAAGGTATTTTTTTAATTCCAATTTCTTAAATAGAATGTCAAAAAAATTTTATTTAATAAATACATCTCGTGGGAGGATTGTTAGGAACAGCGATTTAATTGAAGGACTCGAATCAGGAAAAATTCTTGGAGCGGGTTTAGATGTTCACGAAACCGAAAATAAAAACTTTAGTAAAGTGGAGTTCAACTCTCAAATGAACTTCCTTCTAGATCATGAAAATGTAATTCTAACACCACATATTGCAGGAATTACATTTGAATCTAAAATTAATCTTTCAACTATTCTTTTTAAGAAAATTCAAAAATTTAAATAATGAAAAGTTCATCCTTTATAATATTTTTAACAATTATATTTTCAATTTGCAAATCACAAAATGAAATTACAAACTTTATTTATGGTGAGTCGCAAAATTTAATTAATGATACTGAAATTCTAATCGAAGGATACATGTCTCCCATAGGCAAGTGGTTTGGAACTGGATTAAATGCGGGTTGGTATAACACTTCTAGACCGCACCAGTTTCCAGGTTTTGATGTTACTGCGGGATTTCATGTAATTACTCCTGATAACGATTTGTTTTTTAACCCTTACTCAAAATTACAATCAATATCATATGATAATTCTCAAGAAATACCAACTATATTGGGACCAGACCAAACCGTACAAATGTTTTACAATGAAGAAGAATTATTTAACTCTCCGCCAGGCCTTGACTGGAATGGACCAATGTTAATGCCATTTCTTCAAGGTAGTGTTGGATTAATCAAGAAAACTGAACTGCTCTTTAGATATGCACCCAGAATAAACCTCAGGAGATTAAATGCTGGCTTTTGGGGAATCGGATTTAAACATGATGTAAAACAATGGCTACCAGTTGTTAAGCCTCTTCCTTTTGACTTATCATTTTTAAGTTCTTATTCCAACCTAAAAAGTAGCTTTGATTTTGAAAACGAGGGACAACAATTAAAATTTAATGTCAAATCATTTAGTTCAAATTTAATCATAAGCAAAAAACTTTTATTCTTGACTACATACATGGGTATAGGATACCAGTACTCAAAATCTAATTTTGCCCTTAATGGTAGATATACTATTTATGATTGGGATGGAAATGAATTGAATGAAGGATCAGCTTATGAAGTTTCAGACCCATTTAACTTCTCATTTGGAGGTGTCAGTGGCTTAAAAGCAACTGTGGGGGCTAGAATAAAACTGCTGCTGTTTACAATACATGTTGATTGGACAAAGGCTCAATACGATGTTTTCACCATTGGTTTTGGACTAAACTCCGACATTGGCTCCAAATTGATTGGTGGTGGCATTGAAAAAAGTATTACAAAGTAACTGTTGTTCCATGTAAGTCTTCCTGACAGAATAATTTAACCCTGAGTTTTATTTTATGTTTTTGTAAGTGCTTTAGTGTTTTGGGATGAACAACAGTGTTATTTTTATTACAAATATTATAGGCTTCGTCATAAGTCAAGTTTTCAAAAAAAATTGCATCTAGATTTTTTTTGGGGTCCTTGTCAAATATTCCTTTCACATCTTTGTATAAGATTACTTCATCCGCATTAACAATTGAACCAAAAATAGCTGCGGAGTAGTCTGAACCTTCTCTTCCAAGGGTCGTAAGCTTCGTCTTTGTTGTAATATTATTTTTAAACTCACTCGCAATAAATCCTTGTGTAATTATTATTTTTTTCTTTGTGAAATTGGACCGCCAATTTAGTGGTAAAGATGCAGAATGAAAAGGGGCACAGTTATATTCATCTTTCCATTTTTCTGTAAAAATACAATCGTAAGCATTTAAAATAATACAATCATGTTGAATTTTAAGCAACTCAAATATTATTTCTGAAGATATTAATTCACCAATTGAAACTCTTTCAGAATATGATGTCAAAGAATTCAGATTTTTTTTTGAAAAATATTTTTCAATTATTTTATCGACTTTAGATTTATCGAATTTTAAATTATTCATAATTGAAGTATAAAATTTAATCAAACTTTCAAATTTTGAAATTTCTAATAAGTTAGTGGATTTCCCAAATGCTGATAATACTATTAAGCATGGAAAAGATTCATAAAACTTAAGGATTTTAGGTAGTAATCGAATTGAATTAGCATCTTTTAAGCAACCTCCACCAAATTTTAATACTTTCATTTAAAATAAAACATATTTTTGTAGCTAAATATATTATTATTTTATGAATCTCAGAGAATTTTTAAAAAATCAAAAATATGACAAAGGCTTGTGCGATATTATAATTGATATACAAATGGGCGCAATAGAGATTTTTTCTAAACTGAACGAAGAATATTATGATTACAAAGGCTCTGCTGGTGAAAAAAATATACAAAATGAAGAGGTTCAAAAACTAGATATCATAGCAAATAACATATTTATAGAAAAGTTCAAGAAAAATATCTTTGTTGAAAAGTTACTTTCAGAAGAAAATAAAGAACCAATCAAACTCAATATGGGGGGGAAGTATATTGTTGCAATGGACCCTCTTGACGGTTCTTCTAATATTGATGTGAATATCCCCGTAGGTAGTATATTTTCAGTATTAAAAAAAAACCCAAATGATTTTTTACAAAAAGGTGACTTACAGAAACTTGCCTGCTATGTAATTTATGGAACTAATACCGTTTTCGTTATTGCTATTGATAAACAGGTGCATAGCTTTAGTTTAAACTCACTAAAAAAAGAATTTTATTTAACTCAAAAAAAAATTCAAACGCCTGTAAATGGAAATATTTTCTCTATTAACGAAGGAAATTATAAATCCTTTAGTCCAGAGATTTTAAAATATTTAGAGTTTTGTAAGTCTCTAGACCTAAAAAATAAAAGAACCCACACTGGCAGATTTATTGGATCCCTAGTTGCTGACTTTCACAGAAATCTTATAAAGGGAGGAATATTTATATATCCTAAAACAAATGATAGACCGAGTGGGCAATTAAGACTAATTTATGAATGTAACCCTATTGCCTACATAGCTAAACATGCTGGTGGACTATCAACGAACTTGAGACACGATATATTAAAAATCACACCAACAAAAAACCATGAGAGAGTTGCTTTTGTTGTCGGTTCAAAAAATATGGTACAAAAATTATTATCCTTTCGCTAATTTGAAAAATATAGATTTATCACAACTTTTCATTGATGACAAAAACAATAAGAAATTATTGAACCTTGTTAGTTGCGAAAAAAAAATTAATATCAGTCTAAAAAATATCAAAGGATCACAGTTGTCCTTCATAGCTGACTTCATTTCATACAGATCCAAACATAATAATTTTTTAATTTTTGAAAACCATGAAAAAGCCTCATATTTTTTAGATGATATTAACAACATCAATCCAAAGAATAACTTTCTAATTTTCCCATCCTCAGATGCCATAAAAAAAGGCAATAAAGATGTGATTCTAGAAAGGTCATCCGCCTTGAAAAAATTATGCGATAAACTAAAGACATCAATTATAACGTACCCAGGTGCGATTTTTGAGAATATTATTTCAAAAAAAGATTTTGGCTTAAATATTATTAAAGTTATAAAGGGACAAAAATTTAATATTGACAGTTTTTTAGAAAAAATTGAACATTTGAACTTTGATAACGTAGATTTTGTATGTAAGCCCGGAGAAGTTTCAAACAGAGGATTAATAATAGATGTGTTTTCTTTTGGAAATGACAACCCATACAGAATATTAATGGATAATGATATTGTTGAAGAGATAAGCATTTTTGATGTTACAAGTCAGATTTCGAAAAATGAGGTCAACGAAATAGACATAATT
>PKDT01000066.1 GCA_002863085.1 Flavobacteriales bacterium | reverse complement strand
GTAGCGGGGACTGGACTCGAACCAGCGACCTTCGGGTTATGAGCCCGACGAGCTACCTACTGCTCTACCCCGCGATGTGGTCTACAAATATACAATCCTTTTTAAGATTTTTAGCTATAAATCAAAATTAAGGGTAAAAAAAAAAGCATTTAACAGAGTAAATGCTTTCTTAAATTTTAAAATAATGGTGAAATTTACCAGCTCCACATATCGTGTTCAAAATTTCTAATTTTTTCTTTGATTCTTTCCGATTCTAATAATCTCATGAAGGAATTATTGTTCATGTAATCCTTTACCTCTCTATTCTCATACACATTTTCCTCTTTATAAATAACACCACTAAACCTCCTTGAATTGATTATTTCATCAAACGAAACACTCTGTGTCATATTTCTTGTGTTAAAAGCTTGTCCCCTCTTTAAAATTTCTCTTGCATGAGGATAATATATCCAGAAAAGTACTTTAAATTTTTGTTGTACAGCTACTGACTCATCATCAACTGATTCAGAATCATCAACTTCTTCAAGCTCGATTTCATTTTCAGCAACTAGGGGGTCAGTATTGTTGGCAATTTCCTCTCCATCCATAGTGCCATCACCGTCAGAGTCAGAATCATCAGGATATAAGCCTCTTAAAACCTCAAATCCATCATTTAGTCCATCTCCATCAGAATCGGGATCATTTGCGTCTAAATCTCCGTAGTCACCTGACTCTTCATTGTTGTCGGAAATTCCATCACCATCACTATCAGGACCATCAGCTAATAAATCTTCAGCAGTAGGTAGTTTTTCTTCATCCTCATCTGATTCTATTTCATCTGATTCTCTATCCTTTAAATCTGGATTGTTTATTACTGGAGCAATTGCAATTGGTCTATATATGAGCTCGGAATACTTTTTATCAAAATACCATACTCCTTTAATAAGCCACTGTCTTAATTCAGCATATTCAACTTCAATCCACTCGTAATCTTCATCTTCAACAAAAAGGAGTTCCTCTACCATTTCAGATAATACAAGAACCCACTGATCTTGTATGTCCGTAGGTAAATCAAAGTAATTAGTATCGTAGTCTAAAAAACCTTGATAAGTAATTATTCCATCATCAAAATATTCGGCTACATCTTCTCGCTTTATCTGATAGGGAAATACTTTAATAAAATTTGGTCTACTTTGAATTAGTATCATTTCATCATCTGATAAACTTTCTTCATAAGGGTTAAAACCAAATAGTTCTTCTTGTTCGTAAACTAAATTTTGAATTTCCTCATATCCGTTATTCTGTCTATCAGCACCATAACCCTCCGATTCAGTATATATAAATTTTTGTCTAAAAACATCCTCTATTTCAATATCATTTAATTTCTTTATGAAATAGTCACCACCCTCAGAATCATAAACTGGAATGGCGCCTTTTTCAATTTCCTGCCTTAACCACCATAACATTGGTCTTCTTTCATTTCCAACAGAAAATGTGTCAGTTGGATATAATAATGGGAAATTTACCCTTTCATCTAAATCAATAACTTCCCAAACAGTTGTAGACCACACTATGTCATTATCATCAACATAACCATATTCTAATGGGTCTTCAGAATCAGCTTTAATTTGAGAGGCAGTTCTTACCCCAATATCTTCAGGATTTGGAGCATTTAATAGGTTACTTAAACCTGCCTTATAGCTATTATTTTGTGCATTGAGGCCAACGATAAGTAGAACATTAACAATAAATACAAAAAAATTAGTTGTGTTAAGTTTCATTAAAATTATTTTATAGTTAAACCAACCTCACGGTTCTTTGTGGTAATACCACCCTTGATTTTAGTGCTTCTAGCTGTAATGTCATACATTACAATACCGGTACCCTTTTTAGCCTGCTTTATTGCAGTTTTCATTTTTGAGGAGAGCCTTCCACTATTAGAAGAACCAATATATTTTCCACCAACTCTTAGTTTAAAAGATATAACTCTAGGCTTTAAACTGTTATTTAATCTATCATCATCATATTCTGCTTTAAGTGATCCTCCAGTAATTTGTTGTTTTGATAAATTAGCAGAACCACCTCCAAATATTGCAGTTGGATTTGGCAATTTTATGACGTCAAAATCGATAGAAGCTGTATTACCCGATGATTTATCACGTGTTTTGATCGTAACCTTATTACCAGACGCTCCGGAAAGTACATATTTACCTGAACCAACTCTCTTTACTCCACTAGGAGAAACAATTTGTAAATCAGAGTCAGAAACTCCAATCATTGAAATTGATAAGTTGTTTGGAATATCTTTGTAAACAACCTGCATATCTTCATTGCTAACAATGGCAAGCGAGGGGTTAACACGGTATGTTTGTTCTATTGGAATTCTAAACTCGACTTTTTCTCCAGTTTCAGGATCAGTTCTGTCAAAAATTATTTCACCATTAAGGGTTCTCTCACCTTCTCCACCAGCTGATAGACCTAATTTTTCAAGCACTATCTGGCCATTTTCCATAATCTCAGAGGGATTGCGCTCCTCACCATTGATTATAATTCTATTTGCAACAAAAGTCGGATCGTACTTTCCAAGTGAAATAGTTCCTGTTAGTTTATCGCCTCTAAAGTAGTTGTTTACACCAGCAACAATTGCTTTTAAGGTATTTAAATTTTCCCCCTCAATACTTTGCTTTATTGCAGTAATTAAGTCATTAACAACACTATGAATATCCTCCTCCATAAGTGCAAGTTTTGTAATGGATGCAATTTCAGGAAATCTTTCAAAATTGTTATGTAACCATGATTCTTGTCCACCCTGTACATTCACAGGATCTGTATTAAAGCTATTTTCAATTTGTTTAATCAAACTTATTTTATTTTGGTCCCATTTTTTCCTAACTACAGAATCATTTTCACCTGTATTGGAATTTTCAATTGCAGAAATTGATTTTTCTCTAAAATCGTTTATCAATTTAACAAACTTAGTACCATTTTCAGTGAAGCCATCTCCTTCAAAAAAATATTCGTCAAAATGGTCGGGCTTATCCATTAGCTCAAATGCAGGAATCATATCTGGAACTTCACCATTGACTACTCTTCCAATACGATTATCTTTCATCTTGTATTCTCTCTTCATGTCATCTGTTGATAAAAAATCTAATAATTCATTTGCAGCAATTGAAACCATATTTACTGTTTCGTATGGTGCTTTCCATTTTAAAGAATCTTCAACAGAACTGTTCTTCATAGCAGCAATTAAATCCGCATTATTTCCATCTAGAATACCAGATGATTTATTAACATCGGTAGTAATTACACCAAATGTAGCAAGAACCTCTTTTGACATATTTAAAGCTAACATAGCTATAAATACCAAATACATAAGGTTAATCATCTTCTGCCTTGCACTTTCTTGTCCTGACGCCATATTTTTTTATTTAAGGTTTAGTAGTTTCTATTTCTTACTTTTTGTTCATTGCACTTAAAACACCACCATAAACATTGTTGAGTGATTCTAAGTTTGAAGCAAGAGACTGCATTTGTTGATTTAATTGATTTGCGTTCTCAGCAAACTCTTTATTTATTTTAACCAATTCACTAGCATTGTCAGCACCTGACTTCGCTGAAGCTTCAAAATCTTTAATACTTGAAGACAAACTATCAGCACCTTCTTTCGTAGAACTTTCAAAGTCTTTGATGCTGCTTGTTAACTTTTCAAACACTTTTTGATCTAGTTTTGCTTGGTTTATCATTCTTTCAACATCTTTAATGCTAACACCACCACCACTACTAGCTGTTTGCGTTTTTGGTTCACCACCAAAGTCATAAACTTTATCCCAATCATAATCTTTAGGAGGCTTATCAAAAGCAGAAATTGCAAAAATTAGCGCCTCAGTAACAAGGCCAATGGTCAACATTGTATTTCCAGTTAAAAATCCAAAATCTTTATGTGTGATTTTCATAAGTGCACCTATAATCACAATAGCTGCACCCATACCATAGGCAAAATTCATTTGCGCTTTGTTAAGCGGTTGGAATCCTTTTTTTGTTTTTACTTTATTCATTTTTATAAGTTTTAATTATTTAATTGAACTTCTTTTGTTTCTATTTTTTTTGTTTGACGTATTAGTCATCGCATTTGCAGTCATATCAGCCCCTAAATAATCATGAACTGTTCTGAAACCAATATAACTTCTTGCCTTTCCGGCATATTCATAGTCTCTTGAACTTACCTGTAAGAAATACTTTACGTCCTTCCAGGAGCCACCTCTAACTACTTTTAACTCATTTTCAACATTATTAACATTAGGATTAATTGTTGATGAAAACTCATAAGCCTCAGCTTCGTAAGATGAATCAATCCACTCCGAAACATTTCCAGCCATATTGTAAAGATTATATCCATTTGGGTCATAAGCATTAGCCTCGACAGTATATAATGCTTGATCTACCGCATAATCACCTCTCATGGGTTTGAAATTAGCCATAAAACAACCTCTATCATTCTTTGTGTAAGGGCCACCCCATGGGTACATAGCACCTTGTAATCCTCCTCTAGCAGCAAATTCCCACTCAGCTTCAGTTGGGAGTCTAAATTCAGGAACTAAACTCTTTTTCTTTTTAGTCTTTTGATAATCATTTTTAATTTTTGTTCTCCATTCACAAAATGCCTTAGCCTGATGCCAAGAAACTCCTACAACTGGATAATTGTTATAAGCGTCATGCCAGAAATAATCGTTGTGCATTGGCTCATTATACGAATAATTGAAGTCCTTTACCCATACAGTTGTGTCAGGATAAACGGGTACTGGTACTTGTTTAATAAACTTACTTCTTTTAGAGCTTGGCCATTTTTCGTGTAAATAACTTTCAGTAATTCTTACAGTTTTTTCAATTTCATCAGAGAAACCGGAGTTTGGATTGTTTGGATCTCTTTTTTTATAAAAAACAAATGTTGGTACTGAACCTGACTCTGTTATATCGTCAATTCCACCAACAGTTTGCATCTGTTCATAAATTTGAGCAATCTCAAGATTTCTGACCTCTTCAATCTTAGCTAAATAACCATTTCTTCCGGATAGATTCGCAAATTTATTTTTGTATACAAACTCACCAACCCTCCAAGCAAACTTTAAATCATTGAATATTTCATCGTCAGAAAGTAAAAACTCTTCCATTACTGCTGCATAATCTTCATGAGGCCATAGGCTTTTATCATAAAGACCCTTAGGGTTATTATAGGTAGGACCAATCCCAACAAGCTCAACATCCCAATCAAGTACATTTACTCCACTTTCATTGTTATAATTGTATACAGCATCTTCACCTGAATCGGATTCAGCCTCAAGCATATTTTTTTCATTTTTGTACATGAACTGATACATTGGATCTTCTACATCATCAATGCCACTAGAATATTCAGCTAATTTAGTTCTGATAACAGAATCTCTTACCCATCTAACAAACTGTCTATACTCAGCGTTTGTGATTTCAGTTTCGTCCATGTAAAATGATCTGACAGAAACTGTTTTCGTTGGAGCATCATTAATGGCGGCAAGGTCGTCGTCGGATTTACCCATAATAAAGGATCCACCAGGGACCAGCACCATTCCGTACGGTTTTTCAGGGTAATATTTTTTTCCCTTAATACCAACAAGTTCACCTTTAGATTTACTAATATTATTACCGCAACTGAGAACCAGTATTGCTAAAATAAATATGTAAATATTCTTTCTCATTTCGTGTTCTTTTGTAAAAAAGTCCGGTAAACATACCCATATAAATTTAAATAAGCAAATAGTTTATGTTACCAAACCTAATTTTTTCTTTCTTATAATATATTTTTTTTTATGGCTTTCAACCATCTATCAGGGATAATTCCATTGTTTGCTTGCTCGTAATCTTCCCTGGTACAAGGTAATAACGTTTTCTCACTTAGTTTAGTATTCAATTCATCGGATAAAATTTCAATCCACCATCTTGAGGTCAATTTATCAAAGTAAAAATTTAATTCATAATTCTCGACAGTTAAGTTAAACTTACTAAACTCATCCATATTTGTAAAATCACAATCACTTACCCTACAATTTACCCCTTCAATAAAGTACCAAATCATTTGTGAAATTAACATTTCGGTCATTTCATTATCAACCGAAGGGGTGTACTCATACACACCAAAAGAAGAAACTCTGTTACTTATACCTGCATATCTGCTAAGAGCACAAATTTCTTTTTCGCTGAACCCACTGGGAGAAAATCTTTGCTTCAGACTAACGTCAGATGATTTTATTGATTTTAAATCAATTGCAACAATATCAGCATCCCTTAACACAGGTTCAGAAATACTAATTTTATCACTCAAATCACCAAGCCTGTATGATTCAAAATGAAGATTATTCATTAGGTCTATTTCTTCCTGGGAATTTAAAAATGTTTGAAAACCAAGATTTGAGTAATTGAATAAATTATGAGGTTTTTCTAAAATTATCTTGCTA
>PKDT01000028.1 GCA_002863085.1 Flavobacteriales bacterium | reverse complement strand
TAAAAGGGTTATTGGCAAAAGCTATATTTTTAGATGGATTCTTGTCAAACTAATTATTTTAAATTTTAGACCAAAAAAATCTGCAAAAGCCTACAAAAAAATTTGGTGGAAAGAAGGCTCTCCGTTAATTGTTTTATCTAGAAGATTATTTAAAAAAGTCTCTGACCTATTGCAGATTCCTGTAGCATTAGCCATGCGCTACGGCTCAATAAGTATATTTAATGGACTAAAGGAATTAAATGATAAAGGAGTTAAGGAGTTCATAATTTTGCCACTTTACCCCCACTATGCAATGTCATCATACGAAACAGTTGTTGAAAAGGTAAAGGAAGAAGTTAAAATCAATTTTCCAGAAAATAAAATAAAGGTTATTGAACCCTTTTATGATGATCCAAAATATATTGAATTACTAAGCCAAAAAATTAATGACACAATAAAAGACAAAGAATATGATCACATCTTGTTTTCATATCATGGGATTCCAGTAAGCCATCTCAAAATCTCTGATCCTACAAATATTCATTGTTATAAGGTACAAAACTGTTGTTCAGTAGATTCAGAGGCACACAAAACATGTTATAAACATCAAGTAACTATTACAACAGAACTTGTTGCTAAACACTTAGGCTTAGAGAGAGAAAAATATAGCATTTCATTCCAATCAAGGTTGGCAAATGAACCTTGGCTGAAACCCTATACAGATAGTGAATTAGAAAGATTAGCAAGGGAAGGGAAAAAAAATATGGTGGTTGTAACACCTGCCTTTGTAACAGATTGTCTGGAGACACTTGAAGAAATTGTCATGGAAGCTAAAGAAGAGTTTTTGGAAGCTGGAGGAGAAAATTACTACTATGTTCCTTGCCTAAACGATGATGATAATTGGGCAAAACTAATCTCAAAATGGGCCAAAATAGAATTATCTACATAGGCTATGAACAATAGGTCTTTTAATGAAGTTGAGACAATAATTTTAGGAGCTGGAATTTCTGGATTAACATTGGGTCATTATCTAAACAAAAGAGATAAAGATTTTTTGATTTTTGAGTCTAGTAAATATATTGGAGGAAATATATCAACAAAAAACAAAAAGGGTTTTATTTGTGAAAATGGTCCAAATACTGTTCTTATAAATAATAAGAGTGTACAGGATTTAATCTCTGATCTTAAAATAAAAAATGATATTATTTACCCAAATGATAACAATAAAAAAAGGTTTCTAATCAGGAAAGGGAAACTTATCGAAATACCTCAGTCATTAGCTCAATTTATAATGTCAAATATTTTAAGTTTAACTGCTAAGATTCGTATTTTTTTTGAAATTTTCATTAAAAAGAGCGATAGTAATTTATCTGTTTATGATTTTTTTAGTAGAAGATTTGGTAAAGAGTTTCATGATATATTAATTGAGCCATTTCTAACGGGTGTTTATGCGGGAAATACTCGTAAAATGAGCATAAAATATGTACTTAAGAAAATTTGGGAGGCTGAACAAAATTATGGTAGTGTTATTTTAGGTTTTATGAAAAGAGAATCAAGAAATATATCACCAAAGTCATTCAACTTTAAAAACGGCCTCAGTGACTTGACCAATGCATTACAACATAAGATTAAAGATAAAATTAGGTTTACCAGCAAAATAACATCAATTTCTAAAATTGGAAATTTATATGAAATAACTGTTAATAATGACATTAAGTATCGATGCAGTAAGCTAATCAGTACAATTCCTGCATATGCCCTGTCTGAGATCATTTTTGATAAAAAACTATCTCAAAATTTAAAAAAAATTTATTATTGTCCAATTTATGTATTGCATTTAGGTATAGAAAAACAAAAAATTAAAGATGATATAAGTGGGTTTGGTGTACTAACAAAACCATCAGATAATAAAAGTTTTTTAGGAATTATATTTAATAGTAGGATATTTCCCCATGTAGCGCCATCAGAAAAGGATTTAATGACTGTGATGGTCGGTGGCACAAGACAAGAAGAATTATTAAAAACTGATAAAGATTTACTATTTAATAAAATTATAAGTGATATTAGAAAATTGATTTCGTATGATGGCCAAATAATTATGAAGCATGATTTTCTTTGGGAGAAAGGCATACCGCAATATGGCCTTGAACACGATTACATAACTAATGAGATTAAAAATTTTGAAGATAAAAACAAAGACCTTCATATATTAGGTAACTATGTTAATGGCATTTCGGTAAGTGATTGTATCGAAAAGGCTTCAAAACTCTCCAAAATTTTATGATGTAAAAAAAGTTGAACAATTTTTATCAAAAAATATTAAATCTTGCTTTGAATAATCAAAAAAAACTTTTGAATTTACTTTTACAGGTTTTTGAGAAATAATAGACCAAATATTTTCTTTGAATCTACCAATTAATTTATATTCTTTTCCTTGAAAAAAACATTTTTCAACATACATTGAATTGGCTGAATTTTCAACTATTTTAACATTTTCGGGTCTTATGTAGTATACTTTGTCATCAACTGGAAATTTATTTATATCTCCTAAAATCTCAGCACAATAACAATTAGCTGGTTCACAATACATAGTTTCAGGACTTGAAAACTGCTGAACAATACCTGCTTTAAATATTAATATCTTATCAGAAATATTAAGAGCATCTTTTATATCATGTGTAACTAATATTGTGGTAATATTACTTTCTCTTATTATTCTGCAGATTTCATCCCTAATTGAAAATTTAATATTAGCATCTAGATTACTAAAGGGCTCATCCAATAACAACAAATCAGGTTCCCTAATAATAGATCTAGCGATACATGCTCTTTGTTGCTCTCCACCTGAAATTTCGTGAGGATATCTTTCGAGCAAGTTATTGAGATTGGTTAATTCTATTATTTTAGAAAAATTCTTATGGAATCGGTCATCTAGGTTAAAACAAATATTTTCCTTAATATTTAAGTGTGGGAACAAAGGATAGTCTTGAAATACATAGCCTATTTTTCTTTTTTGAGGTCTAATAAAAACATCTTTACCATCGATTAATCTTCCGTTTAGGGAAATTATGCCTGAATTAATTTTTTCAAGACCAGCCAGGCATTTTAAAAATGTAGATTTTCCTGAACCACTTTCACCCACAAAAGAAATAAGCTGGCCTTTCTCAACTGAAAAGCTGAGATTATTAATAACTGTTTGCGAGCTGTTATAACTCTTGACTAAATTTTTAATTTCTAAATACATTTGATTTATCCAAAAACATTTTTAAAAATATTAGCAATATACAGCAAATAATAATAATTACAGATGAATATATACTTGAGAGCGGAATCATCTCTTCGATGGCAAACTCATAGGTTTGTGTTGCTAAAGTATCGAAATTGAAAGGCCTGAGTATCAATGTTATTGGTAGTTCTTTCATTATATCAACAAAAACCAATGTGAGGGCGGTGAAAAATGCATATTTATTGATTGGAAAATAAATCTTTTGAAAAATTTTAAAATTTGATAATCCTAAATTTTTTGCAGAGTTATTATATGAATCAGGATATTTATCCATGCTAGATTTTATTGGAGATTTACCTACAGCCAAAAACCTAATGATGTATGCATAAATAAGAATTATAAAATAGACAGAAAAACTACCCAAAAGTTTAATATTATCATCTAAGTTATCGAGACTAGTTACAGAAATTATAACTGCTAATGCAACTACTGCACCTGGAATTGAATATCCCAAGGAAATAAACTGATTTATATAATAGTATATTTTTGATTTTGATATCTTCTCATTGTATAGAAAAAAAGTTGAAACGATTAATATCAAAACCGATGCTATCAGTGAGACGGTAAAAGAATTAAATGTAAGATTCAATAATCTTTCAAAATTAATATTATCATAACTTGAAAAAATATTAATAATATTAAAAATAACTGGAACAAGAAAAGCTAAAATAATTGGGATAAGGCAAATTATATATATCAAAAATTTAACAGAACTTTTTGGCTTAATTAAAGAAGCCAATTGAGTATTTTTAGAAAAGCTAAATCTTTTGTTTTGATTAAAATATTTTTCAACAAAAAATAAAAAAGCAACTATAAATAAGAGAATTGATGATAATTGAATTGCAGCACCACTATCATTCATTGAATTCCATGATCTAAAGATTCCTATGGTATATGTATTAACTCCAAAATATTTAACAGCACCATACTCATTTAAAACCTCCATTACAACCAAAAACAAACCTGATAAAATTGCCGGTCTTGAAAGTGGTAAAACTACTTTTAAAATTGTTTGATAGGCATTAAGACCTAGATTTTTTGCCATATCATAATATCTTGAGCCAAATAGACTAAAAGAAATTCTTGAAACACTGTATATATATGGATATAATGAGAAGGCTAGAAGAATTCCTAAAATCTCAATCTGCAAAAAATCATAGGTTATCTTAAAAGGACCTGTAAAACTTAAAAGTTCACTATATGTGAATGCCATTATATAAGTTGGTATAGCCAGGGGTAAATAAAGAATCAAATCAACAATTCTTCGTCCCGCAAATTGATAATTACTCACATACCATGCTGGAATAATCCCAATTACAAGTGAAAAAAAAGAGGT
Organism: Flavobacteriales bacterium; assembly: GCA_002863085.1. Taxonomy (GTDB): domain Bacteria; phylum Bacteroidota; class Bacteroidia; order Flavobacteriales; family TMED113. The sequence continues at coordinate 2,455 of PKDT01000028.1, read as the reverse complement.
AATTAATACAAGATATATAGTATTAACCGAGTAATCAAATAATAAATTTTTAAATAAATAGTGTAGAGATTCAGTATCTTGATTAAATGATTTTACCAATAAAAATAATATTGGTGAAAAAATTAAAACAAATATTATCAATGCTACTTTATCTTGAAGCTTTGCTTTTTTCAAATTTAAATTTATTTCCAACCTGTATTATCAAATACTTTTATTGCTTTTTCTCTGAATATCCCGAGTGCATTTAAATCTAAATTATCACGTTTAAATTCACCCCAAGATTGTACAATTCTTGAAGGTTTGACCCTTGGGTTTGCAGGATACTCATAACTGTTATTTACATATGTATTTTGTGCCTCCTCACCTGTAAGATACTCTAATAGCTTTATTGCATTTTGCTTATTTGGTGCATTTTTAGTCATAGCAAAACCAGAAATATTTATATGAGTACCTCTTTCATTATCTCCTTGGTTAGGAAAAAAAACAGAGACTGAATTTCCAGCATCAACTTCAGCCTGCTTATCTGACGATAATAATAATCCAATATAATATGAATTAACAATAGCTACATCTCCTTGACCAGCAGCTATTGCCTTGACTTGATCACGATCATTTCCTTTTGGATCTCGGGCAAAATTATTTACAACTTTAGTTGACCAATCGGTAACCATTTCCTCTCCTAAATTTGCATAAAGAGAGGACATTAAAGCCTGATTATATGCATTTGAAGATGACCTGACAAGTAATCTTCCCTTCCATTTTTTATTGGCCAAATCCTCATAAGTACTGAGTTCAGATTGTTTAACCCTCTCATTACTGTAAACTAGCAAACGAGCCCTGTATGTAATAGGAATCCAATAACCATTTATGTCTTTGAGATCATCGCTCACATTTGAGTTGATTGTTTCATTTTGAATTTTTTGAAATAGGCCCATCTCTACCCCTTTTTGAAGTTTTCCTGCATCAACAGTAACAAAAAGATCTGCAGGACTATTTTGCCCCTCATTTTTTAACCTTTCTAACAATTCATCATCACCAGCTTTAATTACATTTACTTTAATCCCAGTTAGCTTTTCAAAGTTTTCATATTGTTTAATATCTACTTGATAATGTCTTTTACTGTATATATTTATTTCATTTGAGGTATTTACTTCATTTGAGGTATTTTCTTTACACGAAAAAAAAACAAATATGGATAAAAAGAATATTATATAATTTTTCATTTTGATGTTATTTAGAGTTATTCTAAATTGCAAGATAATTATTAAAATTAATAAATACCGCTAAAATGAAATTTAAAAACCTCTTAATAATTTTTTTGATTTTTTTCATATCAAATTTGAGCGCTCAAAGCAAAAAAGATATTAATGCAATAAAAAAAATGTGTGGATGCTTTGAAATAGACTTTAATTTTGCTGAGACATTTCAGTATGTAAAGGATACTAACTATATAAAATCGAAAAACTATAACGCAAAAGCAGCTGAGTATGCAATGCTGATAAAAGATGAAAAAGATCACATTTCAATTCAACATATACTTGTAATGGGGGAATATATTATTAAACACTGGAGACAAGATTGGATATATGAAAATGTAGATTTTTACAATTACCACAAAGATAATAAATGGATTTATGTAAAGAAAAATAAAAAATCAGTTAAAGGACAATGGACTCAAAAGGTGTTTCAGGTGGATGACAGTCCTAGATATGAGGGTTCAGGTAGTTGGGTTCATATTGATGGCAAGAGTTATTGGGAAAATATTACTGATGCCCCACTGCCAAGAAGAGAATACACCAAAAGAGATGATTATAATTTAATGATTAGAGGAAATAGACATGAAATTAAATTAGAGGGTTGGATCCATGATCAAGATAACTTAAAAGTCATAAGAGGGGAAAAAAACGACTCAATAATCGCCGCAGAAAAAGGATATAATTACTACAGAAAAATTCCAGAATCCAACTGCAAATCTGCAATAGATTGGTGGAAAGTAAATCAAAATAAATGGAATAATGTAAGGGATGTATGGGATTCTATTTATTTAAAAAATCAAGACATTGTATTAAAAAAAAGTGTATCAAATCGACCATTATTCTCATACTTATTTGATGAAAAATTAATTAAAAGAAGTGAAATTGGTTCAATTATTGATAATTTTATACTTGATTAATTCGTTGTAGTTGTGCTCAAAACTTTAAATAATTTTTCAGAAACAGTAATCGAGGAAAATTTCTTTGTCATCGAATCAAAAAATCATAGCATCGATACAAAGGAAGTTTCAAAAGATATCGATAAATCTTTTATTCAATTTCACTTTCAAATGAAAGGAAGTTCAACTTTTATTTTTAACCAAGGTAACTACAAAATGAACTTAAGCAAAGAAAAGTATATTGTTTTGTATAATCCAAAAAAGAATTTACCAGTAAATCTTTTGTTATCTCAAAATTCAGAA
>PKDT01000017.1 GCA_002863085.1 Flavobacteriales bacterium | reverse complement strand
ATAGAATCCTTTCAAAATGCAAATATAAAATCAATTTATAAATTAAAAGTAACGCTATAAGTTCATTTATTTTGTTATTGGTTCAATCTGTTAATTGATTTTCATTCTAAATAATATATCGTTGACTGATGTAATTGTAACACATTAAAAAATATTTAATAAAAAAGTTTATTTTTATTTAGACTTAATCTAAATAAAAACATATATTTGCAATTGAATTAATAAAAAATAATTAAATGAAAAATCTAATTTTTAAGTCAATGTTTTTATCATTGGCAATATTTGTTTTCTCATGTGATTCTGACAACGACAATAATGATTCTAATACTATTGTTGCTCCAGATTCTTATGAGTTTACAAGAAATGGCGAGTCTTCTGTTAGCTTTTCCGGTCAAACAACCCGATTAATGCAGGCAGAGGAATTATATGCTGCATTAAACTCTAGTGAAGCTACCGAAACTGGTTTAGACCTGATGTTTAATGGAGATTCAAATGGCTCAGCTGGTTTTGCGGACGCATCATTAAACGGTACTTCTAAGATAATTGGAAGTAAAACAGCTGCATCAACTTTAGCAGGTAGTGCAACTACTAAAGCTAGATTTGATAATATGATTACTGATTTTGCTACTAATGTTGTTCCAAATTGGGGGTCAGATGCTGGTGTTGGACAAGCTGGTGCAATTTCAACTCCAGATGGTGCCAAAACATACCACCTAAATGCTCAGGGACAAGAAATTGACCAATTATTTTTTAAAGGGCTAATAGGTGCTTTTACTTTGGATCAGATTGTAAATAATTATATTCATCCTAACCAATTAGACTCAGGTACTAGAATTGATGACAACGATAATGACGTTCTTTCAGGCGATAATAATTACACTGACATGGAGCATAAATGGGATGAAGGATTTGGCTATCTTTATGGTTTAGAAGGTGATAACCTTGCATCTGCAGGTACAACTCCATCTGGAAGTGGAAGCTTATTAATGAAATATTTTAAGAAGGTTAATGATGAAGGTGGATATGAGCCAGGAATTGCGCAAACTGTTTATGATGCCTTTATTATGGGTAGAACGGCCATCGTTAACAAAGATTATGCATTAAGGGATCAACAAGCTGCAATTATTAAAGTAGAGCTATCTAAAGTGATCGGATATTATGCTATCCATTATATGAATGACTTTGTTTCAAAGCTTGAAGCTGGCAACGTTGCTGGAGCACACCACTCAATTTCTGAGGGTTGGGGATTCCTTTTAAGTTTGCAGTTTACAAATAATGGAAATGATGAGCCATTTATGGATAAAGCCACTGTTGAATATTTCTTAGACAACTATATGGCAGATTTCCATTCAATGGACCCTGGAATATTTACTGCGCCTGCATCTTCTGCTGACCCTGGAATGATTGCATTAGTTAAACAAGCATTTGAGGCTAATGGTGTAACATTAAATATTGACTAAAGTATAATAGAGAGGCACATTAATTCGCCAATTTATTTTTTTGTTTTCTAAATTTTGAGATGGAAACAGCAGTACTGCTGTTTCCACTTTCAATTTTAAAATAATATTAACTACATTTAAATTTAAATTTTATGAGATTTTTTAAAATATTTATTTCCATAGCTCTAATTTCATTTTCTATCTCATGTACTGAAAATGATAATCAGCAAAACTCAACATCTGATAACTATGATAGGTCAGCATTGCTGACAAATGTTGTTGATAATATAATAATACCTGCTCACCAAAGATTTCAAGAAGAATTAACCCTTCTTACAGAAAATCTTAGTGAATTTAATTCAAACAGAGACATTGAAACTTTAGAAAATCTACAGTTACAATTTGTTGAGACTTATAAGTATTGGCAACACATAGAAATGTTCAATATTGGATATGCAGAAGAAATATATTATGCTTCAAAGATGAATATTTATCCTACAAATGTTTCAAGGATTGTGGATAATATTAATGGTGAAAGCTTTGACTTGGATAATAATCCCAATCAATATTCTGCACAAGGTTTTCCAGCACTAGATTACTTATTATTTGGACTCGGAGAAAATAATTTTGAAATTCTGGATATCTATTTGGACAACCAAAATGATAATCCAACATTAAATTACTTGTCTTTATTAGTTGCAAAAATGCAAGCTAATACAACTGATGTAATAAACTACTGGACAAACAATCGACAAGAATTTATTAATTCATCAGGAAACAGTGCAAGCTCAAGCCTAAATATGCTTGCAAACGATTTTGTTTATTACTATGAAAAAGGTTTTAGGGCAAATAAAATTGGTATACCTGCTGGTGTTTGGTCAGGATTACTGCCACAAAACGTTGAAGCATTTTATAAAAAGGATATTTCTAAAATTTTAGCAAAAGAAGCGCTTACTGCATGTACTAAGTTTTTTAATGGAACTCATTTCAATGGTCAATTCTCTGGTGATGGTTTTTATGATTATTTAGCTTATTTAGATGATACAAATTATTCTAACTCATCAATGTTTATTGGTTTGAATGATGACATTGTATCATCTTTCTCAAACGCTGAGGAAAAAATAAATTTATTAGATGATAATTTTATTAACCAGATTGAATCTAACAATATGCAAATGCTAGAGGCTTATGACGCCATACAATATGGAGTAGTTCGATTAAAAACTAATATGTTATCAATTCTTGGCATATCTGTTGATTATTATGACGCAGATGGTGATTAGTTCTGCGAATAATGATAATTTATAAAAAATTTATTGAATACTTTAATGAAGAGGTAAGTCCCTACTCATTGTCATTGTACAGAATTGGTTTTGGGGTTCTGGTAATGTTTAGTTTATTAAGATTTTGGTTGAAGGGAAACATAGCCACTTTGTATATTGATCCCACTTTTCATTTTTCATACTATGGTTTTTCATGGGTTAAACCCCTAGGAATTTACACTTACTTGTTGTTCGCTGTTTGTCTAATATCAGCGTTTCTTGTCATCATTGGATTTAAGTATAGATATGCAATTGTAGTCTTATTTTTGTCATTTACCTACATTGAATTAATGGATAAGACAACTTATTTAAACCATTATTATTTAGTAAGTTGTATTTCCTTTTTAATGATTTTTCTGCCTTGCTCATCATATTTTTCATTTGATAGCAAACAAAATATCAAAGTTCCAAAGTGGACGGTCGATAGCTTGAAATTTATGATAATTATAGTTTATTTATATGCAGGTTTAGCAAAAATAAATTCTGATTGGTTAATTCACGCTCAACCATTAAAAATTTGGTTAAGAGCAAAATATATGATTCCGCTTATTGGTGAAACTTTACTTCAACAAAATTTTTCATATTATTTATTTAGTTGGGGGGGTATGATTTATGATTGTTTAATTCCTTTTTTGCTATTAAATAAAAAAACGAGAAATTTTGCATTTTTTATGGTTATTGCATTTCATATAATGACAAGAGTTTTGTTTCCACCTATTGGAATGTTTCCTTACATTATGATATTTAGTTGCATAATATTTTTTGACAGTAACTTACATAAAAAAGTTCTTGATCGCATAAAAAATCTTTTCAGATTAAAAATTAAAGATGTAGAAAAATTTAAATCCATAAACAATAATTCAATCAGAAAAAGATCTATTATACCAATTTTAACATTATTTTTCATTTTTCAAATCATATTTCCCTTAAGAAGTAATTTTTATAAAGGTGAACTATTTTGGACAGAGCAAGGTTACAGGTTTTCATGGAGGGTTATGCTTGTAGAAAAAGCGGGCTTTACAACATTTAAAATAATTGACAACAAAAACAATAAATTTCACATAGTTGATAATATGGAATTTTTAACGCCATTTCAAGAAAAGCAAATGAGTTTTCAACCTGATATGATTTTGGAATATGCACATTATCTGGGCGATACATACAAAAAAAGAGGTTTTGATAATGTTTCCGTGTATGCTGAAAGTTACGTAACCCTTAATGGTAGACCAAGTATGAGATTTATTGATCCCAAGGTTGACTTGTATAAATTAAAAAACGATTTTAAACATAAAAAATGGATTATTCCAATTAATGATGACATCAAAAGTTTATTATAAATTATTACTAGTTTTTCTAGTTTTGCCTTTTATTATTACATCTCAGACTATATTTTCGGGATACATAATTGATGAGCAAACTAATGAAAAGATTAGCGGGGTTAATATATATTCAAAGTCAGCTGGTTTAATTGAAGTTTCAGACGATAATGGATACTATTCTTTCGAAGCCAATAAAGATGATTTGATTAGTTTTTACATTGAAAATTACTCAGTTTATGAGACGAAATTAAGTCAAAATGAAACAGTATACCTAAAACCCTTAATTGAAAACTTAGATGAAATTGAAATTATTGCTCGAAATGAAAAGATCTTTTCACTACAGCGGCTTAATTCAGTTGAGGGGACAAGTATTTATGAAGGCAAAAAAAGTGAAGTTGTATTGGTTGACCAAAGTATGGCAAACTTAGCAAGCAATAATTCAAGACAGATTTATTCACAAGTAGCTGGTTTAAATATATTTCAAAATGATGATGCTGGCTTACAGCTCAACATTGGTGGAAGAGGTTTAGACCCTAATAGGTCATCAAATTTTAATACAAGACAAAATAGTTATGATATAAGTGCTGATGTACTTGGCTACCCTGAGAGTTATTATACACCACCCTCAGAAAGTTTAAGTAATATTCAAATAGTAAGAGGTGCTGCTTCTTTGCAGTATGGAACACAATTTGGAGGATTGGTCAATTTTATAATTAAAGAACCAAAACAAAATCAAAAAGAAGAATTTATTATTAGAAACTCATTGGGCAGTAATAATCTGTATACTAATTTTACGAGTTATAAAGGATCAAATAATAAATTTAGATATTATACTTACTTTAATTTTAAACAGGGTGACGGTTTTAGGAAAAACTCCTACTTCAATTCCAAAAACTTTTTTATAAAAACCATTTATGATATTGATAAAAAATCAAAATTATCATTTGACTTAACATATTTTACATACTTAACGCAACAAGCAGGCGGATTAAATGATCAAATGTTTTCAAATGATCCATTTCAAAGTAATAGAGCAAGAAATTGGTTTAATGTTGACTGGTTATTATATAATTTAAGATTTGACCACGATTTTGATTTAAAAAAGTCATTAACAATAAGTTTTTTTGGTTTAAATGCAGTCAGAAATGCACTCGGATTTAGAGTTAATAGAGTAGATCAAATTGACAGTAATGGTCCTAGGGATTTAATAAGTGGAGATTTTAATAACTTTGGTTTAGAGACAAAGTTTTTAAATAATTATAATTTATTTAATAAAAATGCAATTTTTGTGCTTGGTTCAAAATTATATTTTGCCACAAATTACAGTAAACAAGGTCCTGGGTCAGATTTATCAAATGCAGATTTTACTTTTTATAATGATAATTTTCCAACTTATTCTAATCAATCAGATTACAAGTATCCGAATAAAAATATTTCTTTCTTTGGAGAAAATATAATTAACATAAGTGACAACGTTTCTGTAACACCTGGGTTTAGATTGGAATATATTAATACTAAGGCTAGAGGTAAATTTGAAAGAATTGTTCAGGACGCAGCGCAAAACGTTATTCAACATGACACTATTCAAGAAAACAGAAGCAATGAGAGATTATTTTTATTAAGCGGAGTTGGTATTTCAAAAAAATTCAAAAATGATATAGAATTATATGCTAATTTCTCACAAAATTATCGCTCTGTAACCTTTGCAGATATTAGTACCGTAAACCCAGCTTATGCGATTGACCCTGAAATTTCTGACGAAAACGGTTATACAATAGACATGGGATTGAGAGGTAATTACAATAACTATTTTAGTTTTGATGCTAATATTTTCCATTTAGCCTACAACAATAGAATTGGATTTGTTCAAAGATTATTTGATGACGGTAATGTAAAGGCATACAGAACAAATACTGGTGATGCTAATATTTATGGATTAGAGAGCTTAATTGACATAAATTTAAGAAAAATTTTAGGACTTAATTCTACTTATATTTTTAATACATTTCTAAATTTTTCTCTAATAGATTCAAAATATATAAGCTCAGATGAACCTGGAGTTGAGGGTAAGGAAGTTGAGTTTGTACCCAAATACAACATAAAATATGGAATTAAATTTGGTTATAAAAATTTCACATCTTACCTCCAATATTCCTTTCTGTCAAGTCAGTTTTCAGATTCATCGAACTCTTTAGAATCAAACCTTAGTGGTGTAATAGGTCAAATTCCGGCTTATGATATCTTGGATTTATCAATGAATTATAAATTTGGAAAAATAAAACTTGAAACTGGAGTAAATAATATTTTAAATAATTTTTATTTTACTAGAAGAGCTACAGGTTATCCAGGTCCTGGAATAATACCATCTCCACCTAGAAATTTTTATTTAACGCTGCAGTATAAATTTTAGTATGGGAAAAGTAATAGTTGTATTTGATGGTTTTTGTGTGTTATGTAACAATTTTGTAAGATGGATATCAAAAAGAAATCCAGAAAAAAATATATATTTTACAAATTTTGAAAGCGATTATATAAAAAATAACTACCCAAAATTAAATCTTGGTGATACTGTATTTATCATAACTCAGGACAATCAGATATTGGAAAAATCCGAGGCAATCAAGTATTGTTTTAAATACATCAAGCTCAATTGTTTTTTTAAAACTCTAATTAAATTATCACCAAACTTTATTCTGAATTTGTTTTACCAAATTATAGCAACTAACAGATACAAATTATTTGGAAAACTAGAAGTTTGTTCGATTCCCAATGATGTAAATAATGATAATATTTTGACTTAGTCAAAAGTAGTAGCTCCTTCATTAGGTTGATAAATATAATCAGTCCTTTTAAATTTGACATAACGAATAAAGTTTATTAATTAAGATAAAAGTTCCTTTTATTTAATAGAAGAAAAAATATTTAAGGGAAAATTGTTGAAAGAAGTGACCTGGCTGGGGCTCGAACCCAGGACCCTCTCCTTAAAAGGGAGATGCTCTACCAACTGAGCTACCAGGTCAAATTTAATTTCTTTTGAGGGTGCAAATATAAAATGTTTAATTGTATATTACAATGCATTTAATCAATAATTAATGAATATTATTCTAGCCGGATATATGGGTTGTGGAAAATCTACAATAGGTGCTGAGTTAGCTAAAAAAATTAATCGAAGATTTATTGACTTGGATAATTACATAGAGATTGCTGAAAAAAAAGAAATAAATGAAATTTTTGCAGTATCTGGTGATATATATTTTAGAAAAAAGGAAAGCTTGTATCTAGAAAATATTATTTCAAAAAGTGACAATATTGTTTTGTCTCTAGGTGGAGGTACAATTTGTTACAATAAAAATGTTGATCTAATTAAAAGTTCTAAAAATATCTCTTTTTATTTGAAATTAAATGCAACTAAATTATCTGAAAGATTATATAATATTAGAAGTAAAAGACCTTTACTTTCATCAATAGATAATGAAAACGATTTACTGGAATATATTTCGAAACATTTATTTGAAAGAGAAA
>PKDT01000077.1 GCA_002863085.1 Flavobacteriales bacterium | reverse complement strand
ACTAGCAAAAAATAATTTCAATAATTTATTTTTTCTTGTTTTGCTTTGCAATCTCCTCTAATTTTTGTTGAAATTTTGATTTTTTAACTGGCTTTTTTTTATTTGCTTGTAAAAGAGCATATAGCTTTTCATCATCTATTCCACGTCTTATAATTGCTTGTTGAGCAAACGTGATTAAGTTTGCTAGAAAATAATAATAGCTCAAAGCAGCAGAATAATTGTTCATAACAAATAAAAATACCACAGGCATAGTGTACATAACGTATTTCATTTGAGGCATTTGTGAACTCCCTGACAGTTGATTAGAATAAATCATTTGTAGTAAAGTCGCACCAGTCATTAACAATGCGAATAAACTGATATGATCACCGTATAGTGGGATACTGAAACCAAAATCTAATATTGAATCATAAGTTGATAAATCATCAGCCCATAAAAATGGTTGTTGTCTTAGTTCTATAGAAGCAGGAAAAAATCTGAATAACGCAATCAAAATTGGCATTTGGAAAAGAAGAGGTAAGCACCCTCCAAGCGGGTTAACACCAGTTTTTCTGTAAAGATTCATCTGTGCTTGTTGTTTTTGAAGAGGGTCACTTATTTTTTCATTAATTGCATCAATTTCAGGTTTTAATACTCGCATTTTTGCCATTGAAATATATGAACTTCTTGTGGGTATAAATAATAGAAGCTTAATGACAAATGCAATTATTAAGATAATGATACCATAGTTCAAATTCATCTTTTCTAAGAAGTTAAACATGGGTATTACCAAATACTTATTTACCCAACCAAAAACAAATTTACCCAGCGGAACAAGTGACTCGTATCCTGAGTCAAACGTACTCAACAAAGAATATTTATTTGGAATAAACATTATATTAAAAAAATATGAACTTTTGTTATTGTCAAATTCAATATCAAATTGTGAAGTCAGTCTTTTCACATAATTATTGTGTTCAGGAGTAGAAGTGTTAATCGAAACCTGTCTGAAATTATTTGAGTTAATAATTGTAGAAAAGAATTGTTGTTTGTGTGCTACCCATGAAGGATTTTCAATTGATTTGGTAGCATCTTTCATTAAAGATAGTTGCTTGGATGATGATGAATTTACAGAGTAATTTATAGTCGTGTTATTTCTCTCATTTTTTAAATTTTTTTCTTGTTGTTGTATATTTTGAATAACCGTCAGTTTATTTGGTTCGATATACGTGTTACCATTTTTTGTAAGTACATTAAAATCTAAACTGTAGCTGTTAGGTTTAAGCTCATAAACAAAAACAACAGAGTTATCATAATTATCGATGTAAGTAAATGAAATCTTATTTTTTTGTTTGTCAACATCAGAAAAAAATAATTCACTACAATTAATGATTTCATCTTTTATAAAAAAAGAAAAGTCAAATATTAAATCTTTTGCGATTATCAATGGCTTATTATTGTAAGTTTTGAAATCCTTCAACTCAACTTGGCTAATTGAAGCGCCATAATTTGAAAAATCAATAGATAAAAATTCATTACTCAAATTATAAATTACAGAAGGTAAAGTCTTGCGAGCATCAGGTTTTTTTTCTTCAATCTTATTAATTTGATTTGATTCAACTGTTAATTTATTTTCAATCTTTTCATTCTGTTTTGTTGAAGTATCCAAGTTATTTTGAACTTGACTTACATTTATCCACATTATAATTCCAAGAATTAAAAACATTCCTATGAAAAAATTTAAATCTAGACCTTTCTGTTCCATATAAAAATTTATTTATTTAATGATTCAACAAATGAAATAAACAACGGGTGTGGTTCTACAAATTTGCTTTTGTACTCAGGATGGAATTGAACACCAATAAACCATGGATGATTTTTAATCTCAATCATTTCTACTAAATCTAAATCATCATTAATTCCTGAAAAAACCATACCGTTTTCTGAGAGAATTTTTCTAAAGTCATTATTTAATTCATACCTATGACGATGTCTCTCAAAAATAATTTCTTTTTTATAAATTTCATAAGCTTTTGTTTTTAACTTAAGTTTGCAAGAATATCCACCCAATCTCATAGTTCCTCCCATTTTAGTTACAGCGTGTTGATTTGCCATAATATCAATGACTGGGAATTTAGTTTTGGAATCAATCTCCGTTGAATGTGCATTTTTCAATTTACAAACATTTCTTGCGAACTCAATTACAGCAACTTGCATTCCAAGGCAAATGCCCATAAAAGGAATTTTGTTTTTCCTAATATGTTCAACTCCTATAAGCTTCCCATCAATACCACGACTACCAAAACCAGGAGCAACTACTACACCATCGCAATTATCTATTTTTCTTTTAACATTCTGAGAGTTGAGCTTATCAGATTGAATCCATCGTATATTTAATTGAAAACCAAGAAAAGCGCTTGCATGAACTAATGACTCATGAATAGAGATATAAGAATCTTTAAGTTCAACATACTTGCCAATAATACCAACATTAAATGTCTTCTTGCTCGAATTTAATCTTTTAACTCTTTTTATCCAAAGTCCATTATCAATATTATTGATTTTTTTAAAACCTAGTTTATTAGCCACAACTAAATCTAGTTTTTGCTCAAGCATCATTAATGGAACTTTGTAAATTGTGTCAGCATCTAAAGCTTCAATAACACTTTCTTTGTTGACATTACAAAACAAAGCAATCTTATCCTTTACCTTTTTGTCTATAGAAATTTTAGATCTACAAACAATTATATCAGGTTGAACTCCTGACTGCAACATAGTTTTTACTGAATGTTGAGTTGGTTTTGTTTTCAACTCTCCTGAAGAACTTAAATAAGGTAGTAGTGTTAAATGTATTACGCTAACATCTTTTTTTCTTTCAAACTTAAATTGTCTTAAAGCCTCAATGTATGGTAAAGATTCAATGTCACCAACTGTTCCACCAATTTCAACAATTATTATTTTGAATTTTCCATTTTTTTCTAAAGACGAAATTCTGCTTTTAATTTCGTCAGTGATATGTGGAATAACTTGAATTGTTTTACCCAAAAAATCCCCATTCCTCTCCTTTTCAATAACACTTTGATAGATTGCACCTGATGTTACATTGTTTAAATGACTTGTTGATATATTTAAAAATCTTTCGTAGTGTCCTAAATCTAGGTCTGTTTCAGAGCCGTCGTCGGTAACATAGCATTCCCCATGTTCATAGGGATTCAGGGTTCCTGGATCAACATTAAGATACGGATCAAGTTTTATTATGGTTGTTTTGTAACCTCTAGATTGAAATAAATTACCTAAAGATGAGGCAATTATACCTTTGCCTAGAGACGATGTCACACCACCTGTTACAAATATATATTTAGACTTAGGCATTTAAAATAGTTTTGTGAATTTAATAAAACCATAATTAAGAAAGTACATATGAAGACATTTTTTTATTAAAATTTCCAACTAACACCAAGACTTGGAATTATCGGTAGTTGATTTACTCTAATTGCATCAACCCTGTTGTAATAAAAAATATTTTTTCTGTTGTAAACATTTGTCAAACCAGTACTTATTTCCAGTTCATTAAATTTAGAAAAACTGAATTTCTTTTTTAACGATATGTCGAGTCTATGATATGACGGAAGCCTTCCAGTATTTAAATCTGAATATAAGATTCCTAAGTTACCGTTTGAAAATTCAAAATTTTGGTTTAAGTTATCATTGAGGCTTAGTTCTTCATAATATGCTTGAGTCTTTGTAAAAGGGAAACCAGAACCAAAGTTCCATCTTAAACCGAATTCCCAAGTTTTTTTTCTGTCAATCAAATAATTAAAAACAAAATTGAAGTTGTGTCTTCTGTCATAGTGTGGACTATATAACTGTACCTCATCCTCTCTTTCAATTATCCCAAATGAATAAACTGACCAAATATTAATTCTTTTATCTGAATATTTTATTAATAAATCTAGGCCCGAGGCGCAACCTCTTTCAACAATAAAATCTTTTTTTAAATAGTCTTCTTCCGCTTCAAATTCAGGTGTGTCATCAAATACTTGATTTTTGTTTTCAGCAATTAGTTGAGAAAAGTTTTTAATATATCCTTCCAAATTAATATCAAGGTTAAGTCCAATTTGATATTCTAAACCAATTATGTAATGTGTGGATTTTTGTAAAGATGTCTCTACATCTTCAGACAAGAATGTCTCCGGTAAACTAGTAGTTGATGAAAGATATCCAGAAAACAAATTAACCACATCACGTTCACTGGAAGTAGACATGAGGTTTTGAGAAAATTTCCCAAAAGATGTCTTTAATCTAATTCTTTCATTGACATTGTATTTAAATCCAAATCTTGGCTCAAAGGAGTTTTCACCCAATGATGTATAACTTTGAAGCCTGATACTTGGTTCAGCTATAAATCTGTTGTTATCGTTAAATTTATATAGAATATAGCCAGCAAACTCGGTTGAATGATCTTGCTCTTCAATTAGTGCAGAAATAGAATTTCGGAACGAAAGCTCTGTAGTATATCCTAACACCTCAACACCATATTTCATCTCATGTTTTTTTGAAATAAAATATAAAAAGTCTAAGCCTACATTAAAACCATCAATTTGACTATCGTTAACATCTTCTCCAGCATCTTGTTGAGTTAAATGATAATTCGAATAGGACAATTTACCCTCAACAAGCATTTTTGCAGATGAAGGAACAAGAACTAAATTGGAGCCAAAACCATAATTTTTCCAACCTAAGCTAGTTAAGTCGGTGTAATCAACCGCATCATTAAAGTTAAATCCATGAACATTAAATTTGCTTCCATTTTTGCTGAAAAAAGAAAACTTACCATATACATCTGAGAATGAATAAGGGAGACCGTCTGTATCAACATATTGGTAAAAATACTTGGAAGTTTTATCTAAATACGAACTTTTAGCACTTAGTATAAATGAATTGGAAATTTCATTTTTTTCAGACTTTAAAATTGGTCCTTCGACTAAAATCTTCCCACTGAAAGAATTTGCAGAAAGTTTACCGGTAACTCTTTTTTTATTTCCGTCCCTAGTTTTAATGTCCATTATTGATGATATACGTCCACCATATTGAGCACCAAAGCCTCCAGTGTAAACATCAGCTTTTTTTATAATATCAGTGTCGAAAACTGAAAAAAAACCAATCGAATGAAAGGGACTGTAAATAGTCATTCCGTCTAGTAAGACCTTATTATGAATCGGAGCTCCCCCTCTGATGTATAGTTGACCCCCTTGATCACCAGTGAAAATAACGCCAGGCAAAACCTGTAGAAATTGAGCAATATCAGGCTCCCCGCCTACACTCGGGAGTCTGTTAATTGATTTTGTTGTAAGTTTAATAACTCCAGTATTTACTTGTTTTTTTTGTTCCTCTCGTTCCACATTTAAATTAATATTATCAAGAGTGAGTGATTTGGTTGATAAAAATAGTTTTGTTGTTACTACACTTTTATTTTCATCTAGAGTTATGCTAATTTGGTTTTCAGAAAAACCAATGAAACTTGCCTTTAAAGTATAAGTCCCGTAGGGGACATTTGTTAAAATAAAATATCCGTTATCATCGCTAACAGTTCCAATATCAGTTCCGCTTAAATATACATTGCAATATATAATTGGTTCTTCTGAGTCTTTTTCATATATGAAGCCCCTGATTGTACCAATTTGAGCTGAAGCAAATGAAGATGCTAGGAATATGAATAATAAAATTTTTATGTTCATTGAATTACATAAATTTAGCCAAATATAAAGCCTTATTAATGATTTGTAAAAAAATATTAATAATCATTTAGAAATGATTTTAATTAATGTATCAACAATATGAGAATAATCAAAATTTCCAAGTATCCCTTTTGCTTTTTGATCAGTTTCATTTAGAATTGAAATAATTTCAACACATCTTTCAAAATTAAAATTCCTGGCACCTTTTCTGTAATTGCTCAAAAAATAAGGATGCACTGATAAGGTTTTTGCTAACTCTTTGTCATTAATATTGATATTAGAATGTACAATTAAAATTTTAGAGAAAAAAGAAAATAGTGCGGACGTAATCATTGGTATTGGGAATTTTTTCTGATTCGTATTGAAATAGTGTATAATTGAGAAAACCCTTTTATTGTCCTTTTCTGATATAGCGTTTTGAAGTTCAAAAATATTGTACTCTCTATGAATACCAATATGTTTTTGAATATCATCGATGGTAATACTTTTTGAATCTACAACTTGTGATAATTTGTCGATAGCATTCATAATTTTAGACATATCATTACCTAGAAACTCAATTAAAAGAGCTTCAGCTGAACTTTTAATATCCATTTTTTTTTCTGATAATGCATAGTTTATCCATCTTGGAATCTGATTATTATATAATGTCCTACATTCAACAACAATACCATTTTTTTCAATTGACTTTACCCAACTTTTTCGTTTATCGACGGACTTGCTTTTGTAACATATGACAAAGGTTGTACTTTTTGTTGGATGAGATAGATATTTATCAAGATTAGAAATATTGAGTAGTTTTTGAGCTTCTTTCAGAACTATCAATCGTTTTTCACCTAACATTGGGAATAATTTCAAATTGGTAACCAAATAATCTACATCAGTTTGTTTTCCATAAAAAATTTGTTGGTTAAAGACTTTTTCAGAGTTAGGTACTACATTTTCAATTAGCAAATTTGATATTTTATCAATGAAAAAACTTTCTTCACCGTATAGTAAATAATTATTTTGAAAATTATTTTGTTTGATGGAATTTAGAGTCTGTTCAATGTTCATAATAAATAAATTCAAATATAAATATGTATCTTGATTTAATAATGAAATTAAAAAAAATAAATAATCGAGAGCACATTTTTGATGTTGTTAGAAAAAAATATGTTAAAAATACACCTGAAGAATGGGTGCGTCAAAACACAATTAATTTTCTAAATACAAAAAAGGGTTATCCAATTTCACTTATGTCAATTGAAAGAGCTAGTTCTATTAATGGGCTGCAAAAAAGATCTGACATTATTTGTTTTAATAAAGACTCTAAAGCCATTTTGTTAGTTGAATGTAAAGCTCCAAGCGTAAAACTTAGTTCTAAAGCTCTGGATCAAGCATTAATTTATCACAAAGTTGTAAAAAGTAAATACATCATGATTACTAACGGAACCAAACATTTTTGCTATGAATTCAAAAACAATGAAATCAAACCCATTGGTAACATTCCCCATTACTCATAGTTAACATTTATTGAAAGGTCTTCTTTTGTATCAGAAATGTTTTCATCATTTAAAAATGTTAAATAAAGTTTTGCAGTACTTAACTGGGTAATTGGGATAGCTACAACAACACCAATTGCAAAGGCTAAAAATCCTAAAACAAAAATTATTACCATAGCAAACAAAAATGCCAATAAATTAATCTCATTTCCTTTGGTAATTTTCCAACTACGTTTAATAGCAGCGTCAAAGCTGATTTTCTTGTCAATAACAAAATACTGAACAAAAATCAATCTAGTCATGATATATACTCCTGGTATGACAAAAAACAGAAATCCTAAAAGAATTGACACTGAACATAAAATTAATGCAGCTAAGTAGTTGAAAAATTGCATGATGTCAATTTGAAAAAAATCATTATAGCTTACCAAATGACCTTGCATGAATTTTATAGAAATTCTTATAACAGATGCAGAAATGTAGCAACTAACTAAAGTGAAAAGTATTCCCAGAGCAGGAAAAATATTCCCTGGAATACTCATTGAAAGAGATAGTAAAGCAACTCCAATCCAAAAAATCCTATTATCGTTAAATCTGCGCCATGCGCTTTTGATAATTTTTTCAATTGAAAATTCGATATTTTTTTTCATTTTGTGTAAATATAATTTTTTAAATCGATTTTAAAAATATCCATATTAAAAAGGCAGAAAAAGTAAATTTGACTATAGTTCCGGAGATAAATCCAATTAGTGAACCTAGCGCAACCTTTATGGATTGTGATTTATTTTTATTTTCTAAAATTGCTCCAGCAAAAGCCCCAAAAAAAGGTCCTAAAATTAATCCTAGTGGAGCA
>PKDT01000053.1 GCA_002863085.1 Flavobacteriales bacterium | reverse complement strand
ACGGATTGGGATCTGATCTCTACATACATGAGCAGTGATGAGAATATTTCAAACATTTTATCACCACAGGTTGATAATTTAGTAATAATTAAAGACTCTGACGGACTTGTTTATTGGCCTGACCTAAATATTAATAATATAGGTCTGTTTAATATCCAAAATGCATATGCTATTAAAACATTTAGCCCTAGTGAAATTCTTGTTTACGGCGATTTTATTCAACCTGAAAATATTAATTTTGAATTATCAGGATGGAATTATTTATCTTACCCACGATATTTTTCTGAACCTGTTGATTTTGCATTAAATAATGCTTTGGGCAATATTAAATTACTAAAAGACGACTCAGGAAATATATATTGGCCAGAACTAGGAATTAACACCATAGAGTACATGTCTCCCGGAGAGGGATATGTAATGAAGGTCTTTGATGATCAATTCTTTAATTTTCCATCGAACTCAAATATTTCAACTGACTTATCGACCGCACTCTCTTTTAGTGGTAATGCTAGAATTGGTTTAAGTGAATCTATTTATTATGCTGAAAATGAGAAGACTAAAGACAATATGGTATTTGGTTTTCCCTCCGAATCTTGGGTAGATTTTGATATATCTGAAGGTGATGAAATAGCTGCCAAAGATGTAAATGGAAAAATTTTTGGAACATCTGTACTTAATGATAACAATAACACAATAGTAGTATGGGCAGATGACGAACTTTCATATATGAAAGATGGAATGTACAATAACGAAAAAATATCTTTTGAATTATGGAAACATTCATCAGGCGAAAAGTTTGAATTAGATTTTGAGTGGATTGAAGGAAGTAGTTACTTCAATATAAATGGAATAAGTATTGCATCATCCATTTCAACAAGAAAAGTTCATGATTATGAAATTGATATATTAAGTTGCTATCCAAACCCAAGTAAGGGTACATTCAAGCTTGATTTCAATTTGAATGAATCATCTGAGATTAATATCTCTATTTACAATTCATTAGGAAAAAGAATTAGTATTTGTGAAAACGAATTTTTTGAATCTGGTTTTCACTCAGTTGCTGTTTCACAAGAAAATATGAGCCGAGGAATATATTTTGTAGAAATCGGCACTGTAAATGATTACAGACAAATAATTTTAAACATTATAGAATAGTATGATAAGACATTTTCTGATATTATCACTAATCATTAATTTAAATTTATATTCACAAGATTGGGATTTTTCTCTCACTGACTGTAACATGACTGTTTTAGTTGAATACGAGAATGTCACATTTAACTCAACTATACCACCAATTGGTTCTTTGATTGGAGCTTTCTACGTCAATGATGATGGTGCTTTCAGTTGCGCAGGATACTCAACTTTTACTGAAGACCAATTTGCTGTATCAATTTGGGGTTCAGAATCCGGTTTAGATAATGGTTTTAGTTCTGGTGAAAATATTACTTGGTTCATTCAAGTTGATGGTGAATCTTTTCAAGCTTCAAATTCCATAATGCTAGATGAAAATATGTTTTCTTCAACTTATCAATGTAACGGATTTGGTCAAGTAAATAGTTTAAGTTTTTTTAGTTCTGGCTGTTCAGACATCTCAGCTTGTAACTATTGCGAATCTTGTGTTGAATTTGATGACAGCTTGTGTGATTTCCCACAATTGTACTATGATTGTATCGGTGAATGTTTAAATGACATTGACAATGATAATGTTTGTGATGAAATTGAAATTGAAGGTTGTACAGACCCACTTGCACCAAATTTTAGTGAACAAGCAACTAACGATGACGGTTCTTGTGAATACGTTATTTTAGGATGTACAAATTCAATAGCTGCTAACTACAATCCTCAGGCAACTAACGATGATGATTCATGTTTGTATTGTAATGATATAAATGCAGATAATTACTACGATGGTACAGATGGTTCATTTTGCGTTGAAGATCTTTACAATAATTATTCTTTAGAAATAGGTCCGGATGGTTTTGCGGACTGCTGTTTTTATCCAAATCCTGGATGTACCGATGATGGTTCTTGTTATGATTCAGATGGTGATGGGGATTTAGATGAATGTGACGATAAATTTTTGTATCAAACTGAATCTGGAGAACTTGCATACTATGAAAGCCCATTTCCTGGAATTGCCGCTTCAAATTACAATCCAACTGCTAATGTTTTGGTTGGTATTAACTATTGTTACTATTTTCCGGCTTGTCAAGACCAAAGCGCCTTAAACTATGGTTTTAATTGTTCTGGTGAAGATATTCTGTCATTAGCATTGTCAAATGGTTTTTCAATTGATTTTAACCAAGAACCAGAAACTAATCCATTTACAATTTCATTCAATGGAAATGTTTTGAATTTTGAAAATTCCGAAAGCTGCTGTTTGTATTATGGATGCGATGACCCTTCTGCAGATAATTATTTCGATATTGATGGTATATTTTATGAAAACATTCCTGAGTCGTCTGTTGGAAATTCAAACTATGGTTTAGATGGAACATATTCAATTTTAGATCCTGATTTACCTGACTGGGTTAACCTTGTAAGCCTAATCTCACCTAATGATATTGACGGAGATGGTATTCTAAACAATATTGATTCTGACCCAGATGGTGATGGTTTTAATATTGTATATAATTTTTTTAATGTCGAGGATACTGATATTTACTCTCCGTGTATTTACTTAGGATGTACTGACGGTGGTCTAACAGAGAATGGAGATGATATTGTTGCATACAACTATGATCCATTTGCAAATGTTGATGATGGTTCTTGTCAATATTACGTATGTGATGATCCTAATTCTATGAATTATGTACAGCAATCAGATTTAACTGTAAATCAAACATATTGTACCGAAGATTTTTACGACAATCAGATTTTTGTTCCAGTTCCTGATGGCTTGAATGATTGTTGTAAGTATCTGGGTTGTACTGACGAAAACTCTGTTAATTATAATCCAAACGCTACAATTGATGAGTTAGTTTTTAATTATACTCCCAATTCAGAGTACAATTATTCACCTGTTACTGTTACTGATTCTGATGGCGTAATTACCGGTTATCAAACTACATGTTATCCATATATTTATGGATGCATCGACCCAATAGCAGAAAATTTCAATGATTATGATCTTGATGGACAATCCAATTCAATAATTGAGGATAATAATGTTTTTAGATTGATTGATATTGATATTTTTGAAGTTGACCAAGGGTTATTTGGAATAAATAGTTCCGACGAGGTTGTTCCCTTTAATTTGTCAGGTAATTTAACAAACGTTAATTCATATCCCCCAATTGAATTAAATTCAGTTAATCCTTGTGAGTATGTTTATGGTTGTATGAATCCATGCTACATTGAGTACTATGATGTAGTTAATTATGATATTGAAACTCAAATTAATTTTAATTCAATTAACAATCTATTGACTGATAATGGTTGTGAGTTTATTTACAACTATGGATGTTCAGAACTGAGCATTCCAAATCCTGCGACTACTTTTGATGACGGATCATGCACTAACTTACTAGTTTACGGATGTATGGACCCTGACTCTGAAAACTTCAACCCTGAAGCGAATATTAGTGATTGTGAAAGTTGCATAAATGAATTGTTAGTTGATTTTGAAATTACTCAGCCTCAATGCTTTGATGATAATTTTGGTAAATTTTTCTTTGAAGTTAGTGGAGGTATTCCACCTTATCAAATTATTATTTATAATTCCGAAGGAAATATTGAACAAAATATTAGTCTGTCACCTACCGGAGACTTCAATGAAATTGATCTAGGTATTGATGAATATTTTGTTGAGGTTTTTGATTCTTCTAACAATATAACAAATGTATCCTTTTCCATTATTGAAGGCAATGAATTCGTAATTGATTTGTGGGAATCTGGAGGATGGCTAATAACTGAACCAGGATATGACTTTTATGAGTGGACTTTAGACGGTGATATTTTAAATTCTCTGGACGAGTACACATTTCAAATTAATCCAACAATTTCAGGTACTTATGGTGTAACTGCATTTTATGAATACAATGGGGATTTATGTATCTCAAATACTGCATATGAAAATTTTGCAATTATTCAAACTAGTCTTCAAGATGCTGATGATATTAATTTTTCATACTATCAAATTGACAATAATTTCCTTGTTATCGATTTTGATTCTGACAAAGAAAACAATATTAATGTTGATATGTTCGATTCTTTTGGTAAGGTAGTTTATAATAACAAAGCAACACCTGTTAACCAATATATTCCAATTAATGAACTTGTTAGTGGAGTTTATTACATTAGATTAATAATTAATAATAAGTTCGTAAGTACTAAATCTATTATCATAAATTAATTATACTATGAAAAAAATCACAACTTTTTTAATACTAGTAACATCCTATTTTTTAGCTGCTCAATGTTCCTACGATGAGAGCTGTACAATTTCTCCAGCATTTCCAAATATTTGCCCAATGCAACTACCTGACGCAACCGCCGGAGAGTTTTATTCTACTGACTTAACATTCTGGATGCCAACTCAGTTTGAGGCCGAGGGTTTTGAGGTTGAACTAACTGAACTTGCTGTTAGTCAGATTGCAGGTTTTCCTATTGGCCTTGATGTTGAACTTTCAAATCCCTCAATGGTTTTTTATCCCTCGGAGAGTGAGTTTGGTTGTGCAAGTGTGAGTGGAGTTCCTTTTTCTGCCGGAGATTATGTAATAACAGTTTATGTCGTTGCTAATGTCACAGTAGCAGCTGTCGGTTTTGAAATTGCTTACCCAACAGAGTTTAACCTTTTTTTGACTGTCAATCCCGGATCGGGTGGAAACAATAGTTTCACGTATTCACCTACTAACGGTTGCGAAGACCTAGAGGTAGTTTTTGAAGCTTTAGTCGAAAGTGAAGATTTTGATGTCGAATACAATTGGGATTTTGGAAACGGTAATTTTAGTTATTCGCAATCTTCAACTCAAATTTTTGAGGAGTCTGGTGATTACAATGTTACTTTAACTACGAATCTTACAACAAACGAAATTATTCTTGAAAACTTTAGTATTTCTGATGTGTCTGTTGATTGCTACGGTGGTGATTTTGAAGAATATTGTTGGGACTTGTGGTTAATTGGCTCTGGATGCTGGTCAGATCCAGACTTGTATTTGAAAATATTTGACGCAAATAACAATTTAATTTATCAGACTGGAGGTATTGGTTCAGGTGAGTATATTACAGGAACTTCAGCCTCTTGGTCAAATATTAATCTCAGTTTAATTAACCCACCATATACCGTTGAGATTTGGGATACAGAGGCATGGGATATTCTTGATGGTTTAGAAGATCTCATTGGTATACCCCTGGACGTACAAGTTTCTGATGATGATTTATTAGGAACATACGAAATTAACTTAGAAGATGGTAATCATTCATTTAGTTCTGGCTGTTCTAGTGGTAATTACTCAATTTCGTCAAGTGTTGTACCTGTCAGTACGATCACTAATTCTGAGACTATTTCAGTTTTTGATGTTCCTGAAGTCAATACATTATTGATCGAAGGTGAATATTCTGTATATGTAGAGTTAGACAATATTACTTCCTATCAATGGTTTCTTGATGGTTCCCCTCTAGATGGAGCTACGGAATCTAGTTTTGATGTTGAGATTTCTGGTACATATCATGTTGAATTTATCACTGAAAATGGCTGTTTTGGTATGTCTGTCCCACTATATGTAGTTAAATGCGCTGACTATAACCCCAATATAATTTCATTAGGTTTTAGCTTATCATCTAGCATAGACGAATTACTGTACTCTTACAACTGGTTTTTTAATGACAGTCCGTTTGGATCAGGTTCTTCTGTCAGTGTTTCATCTGAAGGTTATTATTATTTCATAATGAACGATGAATCAGGATGTTCATGGACATCTGAAACAATATTTTATCAACCACCTCCATCAGATACTGATAATGATGGAATAAATGATGAGTTTGATGATGATTTAGACGGTGATGGTATTGTGAACAGTGAAGACGATGATGTTGATGGTGATGGAATCCCCGATGAAATTGATGACGATATTGATGGTGATGGGATTGATAATGATAATGACGATTCCATTTCTGGTTACCTTGCCTTAGAAAACATTAATATTTATGAATTTAATGTTTTCCCAAACCCATCTAATGGTATAATAAACATCAGTTTTCCAAATTTAGTAAGTGAAAAGTTAGTTAATATAGAGATTATTGATTTAAGTGGACAATTATTGTTTAACAACACAAGCATGACAAAAAAAATCACACTTGATATAAGTAAACTCCCACCTGCATATTATATTTTGAAATTAAATATTGATGATAATCAAATTTACAAGAGAATTTATATCAATTAAATTACTCTTTTAATTGATTTAAGCTTATGAGTACAAATTTTATTTTCGTCAATTATTCCCTTTGAATTTAATGAGTCGATCTTTACCTTTCCAGAAGCATGAATAATTGTATTTTTTTCTAAAATTATTCCCACATGTGTTATTTTTTTTTCACCAAAAAATGCTAGATCACCTGTTTTAACATAATTTAAATTATTAATTGTTTTTCCAACTTTTTCTTGTTCATGTGAGTCCCTTGGGAATTTATAACCTAGTTGTCTAAATACCATTTGAACTAGACCTGAACAATCTATACCGAGAGGGGTTCTTCCACCCCACAAATATGGCGAATTGAGATATTTTAGTGATATTTTTTTGACGTCATCCTTTACTAAAGTTTTCGGTTTGTTCTGAAGTTTTAGTTTAAGTTTATTATTCATATCGATACTCAAAGGGATTAAGCTTCCCAGCACTAATTGTTGTTCAGAATTATTTATTGAAATTTTTTCGTTTAATTTATTACACACATAGTAGTTATCGTTAATACTATCAAATTCTGTGAATTGTTTGTTTTCAATCCAACCTGAGTATGAGTCGTGTATTAAGGTAACTTGACTCCATTCGGACTTTACTTTGTCGATTATGAATGACTCACCGAATAAAATTTGGTTTGTCATTTCGGCTTTATGTGAAGCCTCTGAACGCATTGGAATTACAGAAAGATTGCAAATTCCAGTTAGCATAGATTTTGTATTATGATAGCAGATGCGCCTCCACCTCCGTTGCAAATACCAGCAGCACCAATTGTACCATTTCTTTGTTTGAGTATATTTGTTAGTGTTACGAGAATTCTTGCTCCTGAGCACCCAAGAGGATGGCCTAGTGAGACTGCACCTCCGTTGACGTTTACTTTTGTATTATCAATATTTAACTTTCTTACATTAGCAATTCCAACAACTGAAAAGGCTTCATTGAGCTCCCAAAAATCAACAGACTCTTTTTTTATGTTAGCTTTCTTGAGAGCTTTTTCAAGTGCTGACGTTGGACTTGTTGTAAACCACTTTGGTTCTTGTGATGTATCGGCATAGGCGAGTATGCTCGCTATTGGTTTTATTTTCATCTCATTTGCTTTGTCTTCACTCATTAGAACAATTGCAGCAGCTCCATCGTTAATGGTTGATGCATTACCAGCAGTCACTGTACCATCTTTTTTAAAGACGGTTCTTAGGCTTTTAAATTTTTCTACATTAATATTATTATATTCTTCATCGCAGTCCACAACAGTCTCACCTCTTCGATTTTGTATTTTAACAGGTGTTATTTCGTCATTGAAAAAACCACTTTCCCAAGCTATTTTACTCTTATTGTATGATTCGAGCGCAAATTTGTCTTGTTCTTCTCTGGAAATTTTCATTTCTTCAGCGCAAATTTCAGCACACACTCCCATGTGAACATTATCGTAAACATCTGTAAGTCCATCAGATACTAAACCATCTTCAAGGTTTGTGTTTCCCAGCTTTCTTCCGAATCTTGTATCTTTTGAATAAAACGGAACTGATGACATATTTTCCATGCCACCAGCGATAACTATATCATTTTCGCCAGCTTGAATCGACTGTGCTGCTATCATGACAGACTTCATTCCAGACGAGCAAACTTTATTGATTGTAGTACATGGTGTATTATTATTGATTCCAGCAAATATAGCTGCTTGTTTTGCGGGTGCTTGGCCAAGACCAGATGAGATTACATTTCCCATGTAGACCTCATCGATTATATTTGGATCTAAATTTATTTTATCCATGGCACCTTTAATTGCAATAGACCCTAATTTTGTTGCACTTACTGTGGAGAGACTACCACCGAAACTTCCCATTGGAGTTCTCGAGTATGAAACTATAACTACTTTTTTCATTTTTTTAAATATTTTTTTGCAATTTAATTATTTAATTTCATACTCTAATAATATATATATATATTTGCAGACTCGTTACTGGAGAGGTGGCTGAGTGGCTGAAAGCGGCACCCTGCTAAGGTGTTATACTGGTAACGGTATCGAGGGTTCGAATCCCTCTCTCTCCGCTTTAAATTTTTCGGGGTATAGCGTAGTCCGGTTATCGCGCCACGTTTGGGACGTGGAGGTCGCAGGTTCGAATCCTGCTACCCCGAC
>PKDT01000058.1 GCA_002863085.1 Flavobacteriales bacterium | reverse complement strand
CAAAACAGGCGGTACAATTCATATTGTGATTAATAATCAAGTAGGATTTACAACAAATTATCTTGATGGTAGATCAAGTACTTATTGTACTGATGTCGCCAAAACTGTTTTATCTCCGGTTTTACATGTTAATGGAGACGATGTCGAGGCCGTAATTCATACTCTTGACTTTGCTATCAAGTACCGGCAAAAGTTTAAGAAAGATGTATTTATTGATTTGTTGTGTTACAGAAAATATGGTCATAATGAGGGTGATGAACCCAAATTTACGCAACCAAAATTATATCGTTTGATTGAAAAACATAAAAACCCTAAAGAAATTTATTTAGAAAAATTAATTCAACAGAAAGTAATATCAACTAATGAGGCTTTGAAAATAGAAAAAGATTTCATTTCATTATTGGAATCTGATTATGAAAAAGCAAAAGAGAAAAATAAAACTACCATAAAATCAATCGTCGGCGACAATTGGCACGGAATAGATAAAGCTAAGCCTCAAGACTTTTTAATTGAAATTGACACAAAGTTTGACAAAACTAAACTTATTGAACTAGGTAAAAAAATTTATTCGTTGCCATCAGGTCATAATTTTTATAAAAAAACCAAAAAATTATTTTCGGACAGAATTTCTATGCTAGAAAATGGTGAAGGCTTAGATTGGGGAATGGCTGAGCTTCTTGCCTATGCTACTTTACTGAGCGAAAAAAAATCTGTCAGAATTTCTGGACAAGATGTTGAGAGAGGGACTTTCTCACACAGACATGCAATAATAAAAAGCGAAAATAGTGAAACAAAAATTAATATATTTGAACCGCTTTTTACTGATCAGTCAAACCTCCAAATTTATAATTCCTTTTTATCAGAATATGCAGTATTAGGTTTCGAATATGGATATGCCGCAGCAAGACCTCACGGCTTGACAATATGGGAAGCTCAGTTTGGAGATTTCTGCAATGGGGCACAAATTATAATAGATCAATATATTTCTTCCGCAGAGGAAAAATGGAACTTGCAAAACGGATTGGTAGTTTATTTACCCCATGGTTACGAAGGTCAAGGTGCTGAACATTCAAGTGCAAGAATGGAAAGATTTTTACAGTTATGTGCTCAAAATAACATGCAAATAATGAATTGTACAACACCTGCTAATCTGTTCCATATGTTGAGAAGGCAAATGAAAAGATTGTTTAGAAAACCATTGATATTATTTACTCCAAAGAGCTTGTTGAGGCACCCAAAGTGTATTTCTAAACTAGAGGACTTGTCAAGCGGTAATTTTATGGAAGTAATAGATGATTCTAAATCACAAAAAAAACTTGTTGATAAGATTGTCTTTACAAGTGGTAAGCTTTTTTATGAACTTGATAATAAAAGAGATGAATTGTCAAACAAAAATATTGCTTTTGTTAGGATAGAACAATTATATCCCTTTCCTAACAGAAATCTTGAAAAAGTCATTGATAGCTACCCCAATGTAAGCAGATTTATATGGGCTCAGGAGGAACCCAAAAATATGGGTCCTTGGTTTCATGTAAATGACAAGTTTAGAGCTGTAAGGCCTAATATTGAATTAATATCAAGAGAGGAAAGTGCTTCTCCAGCAAGTGGTTCTACTAAAAGATATATTGAAAGACAAAAAACAATAATTAATAAAGTTTTTAATTTATAGGTTATGATAATAGAAATAAAAGTGCCCAGCCCCGGTGAATCAATTACAGAAGTTGAAATTGCTAATTGGCTTGTTTCAGACGGTGACTTTGTTGAAAAGGATCAAGAGATATGTGAAATTGACTCAGATAAAGCAACCCTGACTGTAAGTGCCGATGAAAGTGGTGTAATTAAGCTTATCAAAGATGCTGAAACAACAATTCAAGTAGGCGAGATAATTTGTACTATTGATTCTTCAATCAAGACTTCTGGTACAAAAAAACAAATTCAAGATGATCAAGATGAAGTTGTAAATCAGGATAAGAATGATTTAGAGCTAACTGAAAAGAAAATTGAAATAATTTCGTCTCCTGCTGCAACCAAGATAATTAGAGAAAATAACATTGATATTAGTTTAATTGATGCAACTGGTAAGGGGGGGAGAATAACAAAACAAGATTTGGTAAATAGAAGAATTGCTATGGGTTCAAGTGAATCAAGTAGAACCGAAACTAGAACCAGGCTATCAACCCTTAGAAGAAGGCTTTCGTCTAGGTTAGTGTCGGTAAAAAATGAAACTGCTATGCTTACAACTTTTAACGAGGTTGATATGTCTTCGATTATTGAGCTAAGAGAAAAGTATAAGGATAAGTTTTTAAAAAAACACGATTGTAAACTGGGATTCATGTCATTTTTTGCTAAAAGTGTTCAACTGTCGTTAAAAGAATTTCCTAATGTTAATTCAATGATTGATGGAGAAGATCTAGTAAAATTCAATTTTATTGATATTTCAATTGCTGTAAGCTCTCCTAAAGGACTAATGGTTCCAGTTTTGCGTAATGTCAACGAAATCAAGTTTTTTGAGATTGAAAAACAAATAAAAGTTTTAGCTGACAAAGCCAGAAACGGAAAAATTTCCTTGGACGAGATGATTGGCGGGACATTTACGATAACAAACGGTGGAGTTTTTGGTTCAATGCTCTCAACTCCAATTATAAATCCCCCACAATCTGCAATTTTAGGAATGCATAATATTGTTGAAAGACCAGTTGTAAAAAAAGGTAAAATTGAAATTGCCCCTATTATGTATATTGCTCTTTCGTATGATCATCGAATCATTGATGGTAAGGACTCAGTAGGTTTCCTTGTAAACGTAAAGGATGGTTTAGAAAACCCAGAATCAATTTTACTTAATAATAAAGTAATTGAAAACTTGGGCTTGTGAAAAATCTGAGTATTCTATTCTAAAACAGGCTGTGCAATTAGTTCAATGTATTGTGAGGACGTTCCACTAAATACGCCCAATCCCCCAGATATATTTGAGTTTGCATCTGAAGGGGCACCAAATGGACCTGCTGGATTATTAAAAGCTAATGAATACCAAAAGTCCCAAGATGACCTATCCCAAGATGACCACTTTAAAATAACAGAGTCGCCTACATTCCAAAAACCAGTAGTAGCTGCAGTTGTTCCATCAACCTCCTCGCTGTCGTAGCTTTCTTGTAAACCCCATTCTTGCCAAAACCCTCTGCCTTTATACATTGGAAAACTAAAGTTCCAACCATTGACATATTCGTCAGTAAAATTACCATCTTGCTCAAGCATACTCATGTAAAAATCATCAAAACTATCATTATTTAAATCAAATGTACTCCCCCAAATTGGTTTAGTTTTTGAAAAAACACGGTAGCAGTTGCCAATGGTATCAGGATCGTTTAGATGACCAAGCATGTAACAATAGCTACTATCGTCGGCTCTGTATAAGAATCTAAGGCTGTCAACCGAAATTGGTGCAAGTTTTGGAATTGTGGTTTTAGAGCTAACGATAGTGTCATTTTTTATGATTTCGAGATCATATGTTACACCTTCTTCACCTAAAATTACCTCAGAGTAATAATTAAAGTACCATGTATCTGATAACCCAAGGCCAATGGGCGGATGACTAGTGGTATTTGTTTGAGATAAAATTTCAGAGACTCCATTACTGCTAGATATTTTAACCTGTGCATCACGCACAGATGAGCTTACAACATTTTCTAAATTAAGTGGGTCGAAATATGGGAGGCTTCTAGTAATTAAAATTTTTGCTGGCTGACCATTTTCAATATAGCCGTTAACAACAAACTGTGCACCTGTACTTGGTATTCTAATATCTATTTCTTTAGTACAAGAAATTAGTAAAATTAGAATAAATAATATTTTTATTTTTTTCATTATTTAAAAATTAAAATTCCACGAAATTGAAGGGATAATTGGAAATAGAGAAACTTGCTGTGCTTTAATTTCAACATTTTCTGTTCCGCCAAGTAGCCCCTCTGTTTCAAAATAAATAAAGTAAGGATTTTTTCTATTATAAACGTTATAAACAGAAAGTGTCCAACTGGATGAAAATTTTTTTTGGGGTTTATTTTTTAATGTTAAAGCAACATCCATTCTGTGATATGGATCCATTCGGTAGCTATTCAAATCTCCCCACTCTGTTATTAAATTACCATCAATTATATACATGGATTTTGGTATTGTTAAAGAGTTTCCGCTAGCGTAAACAAATACAGTTGAAAGATTAAGCCTATCAGAAATTTGATAATTTAAAACAACAGACAAGTCGTGAGGTCTGTCGTATTTTGCATAATACCAATTTCCATTATTTAAATTGTCAAATTGTCTAGTGGTTTTTGAATATGTGTAACCAACCCAACCGTTTAAATTACCTCGTCTTTTAGCTGAAAAAATTTCAAAGCCATAGGACTTACCGTCACCAAATGTTAAATTATTATCAATATTATCTAAACCAATTGATACACCCGGCATATAGCCTTCATTGTATTCAACAAGATTTTTCATTTTTTTGTAATATAATTCAAATGAGGTTTCATAAGTGTTGTCTGAAAAATTTTTAAAATATCCCAAAGAAATTTGTCTTCCAAATTGTGGTTGAACAACATCGGAACTCGGTAGCCAAACATCAGTTGGAAGAGATGAACTCGCAACAGAAGTCAAATGTAAATATTGGTAATTTTGAATAAATCCAAACTTTAGGGATGATGATTCATTAAATAAGTATCTTAGAGAAAATCTTGGTTCAAATCCCCCATACATTTCAACAATTTCACCTTTACCATAAATAATTGTTGTATCAGTAGATACCTGACCTATTTGTCCAGAGTTGTCTTTAACTTGTCTCTCAAAGGGACCTACTTGCGTGAATCCAGAATATCTTAATCCAAAGTTCAACAAAAGTCTATCGTTAACATCAAATTCATCGTTGACGTAAACACCATATTCATGCGCGTAATAATTAATTATTTGTTCAAGGTCTAGATTGTCATAACTTCCTGAAAAACTAGTCGGGTTGAATTTATGAAAAACGTAATTACTTCCAAATTTGATTTTGTGTTTTGGGTTTGGATAGTAACTGAAGTCATTTTTTAAGTTCCAATCTCTTATTCCTGAAAATAAACTAGTTTCAGTAGTTGGTAAACTATCTAAATCTTGCGTCATATTTAGTTCGTATTTATAGTCACTAAAAATTAAGGAAGTGTTCATAAATAGCTTACTACTAAATAAATGATTCCATCTCAGTGAAGCAGTAGCATTTCCCCAGGGCATATTCATTTTAAATCCCCAGTCGTCACTGTTAAAGTTGAAAACATCTCTACCAAAGTATCCGCTTATGAATAACTTATCTTTTTTTGATAGTTGATAATTAGCTTTAGTCGTTAAGTCGTAGAAAAAATATGAACTACCAGAAAAAGCTGTGGTGTCAATAAATGGTTTAGCTAAAACATCAAAATATGTCCTCCTACCTGAAATAATAAATGAGCTCGTATCTTTTTTTATTGGACCTTCAATAGTAAGCTTAGAAGATATTAAGCCAATTCCTCCAGTGGCTCCGTATTTTTTATTGTTACCATCTTTCATGTTGATGTCTAGTACCGACGACAGCCTTCCACCGTAATTTGCAGGCATGGTACCTTTAATCAGGTCCATATTATTAATGGCGTCGCTATTAAAAACAGAAAAAAAACCAAATAAGTGAGAAGCGTTATAAACCACAGCTTCATCTAAGAGAATTAGATTTTGATCTGGTCCGCCCCCTCTGACATAGAATCCCGACGAACCTTCTGAGCCTGATTGAACGCCAGGAAGCAGTTGTATAGTTTTGAGAATATCTTTTTCACCCATCAAAACTGGGATTTGATCCACCTGCTCAACATCTATTTCTATTTTGCCTATATCAGCATTTTTTATATTTGCATCTTCCTTTTTGGCCTTAATGGTTACTTCATCAGTTATATAACTTGTGGGTTTCAAGTTGAAAATTACATCATTTGATGATTTTGAGATTGAAATAGACTGATTTTCGTACCCAATATATGATGTTTCTAATAAGTAATCTGCAGAATCTAGAGAGAATGAAAAGAAACCATAGTTGTTTGTTGTACACCCAATTTTTAGGCTCTTAATCACAACATTAGCTCCAATAAGCGTTTCTCCAGAATCATTGCTTTTAACATAACCGCTAATATTAATTTTTTGGTTCTGTGAAAAGGAAATCGAGCAAGTTAATAGAGCTACTATTATATATTTTTTGAATCCCAATATGTTTTGCATAAAAAATTATTCTTAAAGTTATACAAATTATGCAAACTACACTAAGATTTCTAAAATTTTGAGGGCAGCATTGATATTTTCAACATTATTGACAGTTAGTTTTAGAGCTTCTGCTTTATTTTTTAAATGATATCTTTCGGACTTGTCACCTCGTGCTAGTTCAATAATTTTATTTATAACAAGTTGAGAAATATCTTTATCAAAAGACATTATCATTTTAGATTGTTTTAAAATAATTTTAATACAATTTATATTACATGAAATTTTTCTAAGCTTTACGGAACTAAGTAAGTCTAATGTTGAGCATGGTACTTTTCCAAATCTGTTTTCAAGTTCGAATTGGAATTTTTTTATTTCATCATACTCCCAAAGTTTATCAATTCTCTTGTATAATTCAATTCTCTCAGTACTAGAATGAACATAATCATTTGGAATTATTAATTCTAGGTCAGTTTCTATAATGCAGGATTTGTTTTTTTTCATTTCTTCCTGTAGAAATTCATAATTTTTAAATTCTTTTTCTTTGAGCTCAATTATTGCTTCGTCTAGGATTTTATGATAATTAGTGAATCCCATTTCCTCAATGTATCCAGATTGTTCTGCACCTAACATATTTCCAGCTCCTCTGATTTCTAAATCTTTCATTGCTATGTTAAATCCATCACCTAAACCAGAAAAGTTAACAATTGCGTTTAATCTTTTCACTCCAGAGTCTTTTATTTTATTAAATGGGGGGCACAACAGGTAGCAAAATGCTTTCTTATTTGATCTACCAACCCTTCCCCTCATTTGGTGCAAATCAGCCAAACCAAAGTTTTGTGCATCATTAATAATTATTGTGTTCGCATTAGGTATATCTAAGCCATTTTCAATAATTGTTGTAGTAACTAAAACATCAAATTCACCGTTTATAAATTCTAAAATTGTATTTTCTAATTTCCTTGACTCCATTTGTCCATGAGCATATTTAATTTTCAGTGAAGGATTCATTAAACATAACATATTGTGAACGTCAGTAATGTTAGCAATTCTATTATGTACAAAAAAAACTTGACCACCCCTAGATGTTTCGAACTTTATCATTTCCTTGATTGAATTATGATTAAAAACAGAAATGGAAGTTTCTATTGGGTTCCGATTAAGTGGAAAGGTTGTCATGATGGACAAATCTCTTGAGCCGAGTAAAGAAAACTGTAAAGTTCTTGGAATGGGCGTTGCGGTAAGAGTAAGGGTGTCGACATGTTCTTTTAAAGTTTTTAATTTATCTTTAGTTGACACACCAAATTTTTGTTCCTCATCAACGATTAACAAACCCAAATCTTTAAAAATTACGTCTTTACTAATTAAACGATGAGTACCAATTATTATGTCTAGTGTTCCATCTTTGAGTTCATCTAAAATTTTAGTGCTTTCAATTTTATTAACAAATCTGTTAATGTGCTTAACATTACATGGAAAATTTTTAAGTCGCTTTTGGAATGTTTTTGAATGTTGCAGCGCTAGTATAGTAGTTGGAACCAATACAGCAACTTGTTTATTATCGGCAACAGCTTTGAATGCCGCTCTAATTGCAATTTCTGTTTTCCCGAAGCCAACGTCACCGCATACAAGCCTGTCCATTGGTGATTCACTTTCCATATCCTTTTTAATATCATTAGTTATTTTAATTTGGTCCTCTGTTTCTTGAAACACGAAAGATGATTCAAGTTCATTTTGTAGATAAGTGTCTCTTGAAAATGCAAAGCCTTTTGACACTTTTCTCTTAGCATACAACTCAATCAAGTCAAAAGCAACTTTTTTAATTTTAGTTTTTACCCTTTCTTTTAGTTTCTTCCACCTTGGAGCACCAATTTTATCAAGGTTAACATCTGCGTCATTTTCTTTGAACTTAGATATTTTGTGAAGAGCATGAATGCTAAGATATAATGTGTCACCATTTTTGTAAATGATTCTAAGAGACTCTTGTTTTCTGCCATTTTTAGTAATGATTCTCAGTCCATCAAACTTTCCAATTCCATAATCAAAATGAGTGATAAAATCTCCTTTTTTTAGACTTGTCAAATCTCTAATACTATCGGCATTCTTGGTTTTGTAAATTTTTTTTGATTTGTGTTGATGGTGTCTATTAAATATTTGGTGGTCTGTGTATATCAAAATTTTATTTGAATGATCGATAAAGCCCCTGCTCAAAGAATTTTTATTTTTAAAAATAGTTGCAATGTTTGGACTCTGTTCGAATATTTTATTAAGTCTATTAACTTGGTTTTCAGAGCTTGCTAAAATATAATTATCGTAGCCAGAATCTTTAAAAAATTTAATATGCTTTATAAGTAATTCAAAATTTTGATTAAATGAACTTTGTATATTGGAATCGTAAATAATTTTTTTATCATATTGTTTGTTAAATGACTTATCATTAATAATATTGGTTTTTCCACTTAGAAAATTTACTATGTCTGAATTATTTTTTTCATTTTCAAAAGAAATAAGATTCTCATAATCATTAATCCAAACTAAAGTGTCTTCCGCGATGTAATTTAAAATATTGGTTTTTTTGTTACCAGCTTCAATATTAG
>PKDT01000015.1 GCA_002863085.1 Flavobacteriales bacterium | reverse complement strand
CTGACAGCCTCATGAGCATTTACCATAATCTTATAATCTGCTGCTTTTTTAATAGCATATAAGTAATGGTCAACCATATATTGACCATAATGTTTTTCACCAGCTGGAATAATTCTACCCACATATCCACTTTTTACTGATTTGTATCCATATTTGTTCATCAAAGCATATGCTCTATCAATGTGTCTTTCATAGTTCCTTACTGCACCAGAGGTTTCATGGTGCATCATTAAGCTTATTCCTTTTTCCTTTGCATAATTATTTAAATATTCAATATCAAAATCTGGATAAGGTGTAAGAAAATCAAAAACATAATCTTTTTTTCTGTCAAACCAATCCTCCCATCCAATATTCCAACCTTCAACAAGCAAAGCATCAAATCCATGTTTAGAGGCAAAATCTATATAATATTTAACCTTTTCATTATTTGCTGCATGAGTCCCATTTGGCTTTAAATTTGAGTAATCAGTTTCGTTAATTCTAACAGATGAAAGTTCGTTTGTATACCACCAAGTACTTTGGCCAGTTATCATTTCCCACCAAACCCCCATATATTTAGTTGGTTTTATCCAAGATGTGTCAGTAATTGCATTTGGTTCATTCAAATTATAAGTTATTCTGCTACGAAGGATATCTTTTGGATCATCACTGGCGATTATTGTCCGCCATGGCGTGTTTTGGGGGGCATTTATATAAGCCATATTACCATATGCGTCTGGGGTTAAATGTGATTCAAAGCTCATTTTTAATGGGTCATATTTTAAATGCATAGCTGAATATTCAATTAACGCAGCTTCATGTAGGTTGATGTAAATCCCATCAGATGATTTCATCATAAGAGCTGTTTGCACACCCCAATTTGAAAACCTATCCATAGAAACATTTTGTTCTCTAAAATCAATAGATTTTTTTTCTATTTCTGAAAGCCTGGACTCTAAATAATTATACTCCTGAGTGTCATAATCACCTGGTATCCAAAATGCAGTGTGATCTCCTGTCATTGAAAACTCAGTTTTTTCGTCTTTTATAATAAATGTACTCAGGTTAGTTTGAGTTGGAAATTCATACCTAAATCCTAAACCTGAATCAAAAATTCTAAATCTTATATTTACGAATCTTTCTGAGAAATTTTGTTTTAATTCAACAAAAAGTTCATTGTAATTATTTTTAATAATAGATTCTTCACCCCACACAGGCTCCCAATTTTCATTTTTAGAGTTTTTTGTAACAGAAATTACAGAAAAACCATTTAATAAGTTTATTTCATCACCTATTAAATCAGCATCAATATTAGTGTTGTTGTCGGTTGTGATATCAATTTCGTTGTTAATGATAAAACCCAATCCACTATCACCAATAATTAGATTTTTTTTGTAATGCAAATTGTAATGTGGTCTTCCTTTACTATCAAGAAAAAAATTTAACTCAAATTGTGAGTCTGGTGACTCTACGGACTGACTGTATGAATTTAAAAAGTAAAATATTGTTACAAAAAAAATTAGCTGATATTTCATAATTATTAGTTTAAAGGGGTGTTTTGAAAGTTAATATTATTGGAGTTTTTGCAGAGACCTCAAGTTGCTTTTCAATTAAAATATTTTTTTGATCGAATACATCAAAAAATAACTTATTCTTTTTTATTCTTTCACTGAACCTACTGAAATCAATGTTTCGTTTTTCATCACTTGCATTTAAGATAACCATAACTGAACTTGTTTTATCATATCTAAAATAAACATAAACATCTTCAATAGGTCTATAGTGCATCATTTTTCCTTTGTGAATAGCAGTTTGATTTTTTCTCCAATTAAAAAGAAAAGAAGAAAAATTATAATATTCATTTTCAATTTTTGACCTTCCATTTTTTGTAAATGCATTTCTTTTGTCATCATGCCAACCACCAGGAAAGTCACGTCTAACATCCGGGTCACCATTCAACCTATTGTTCCCCTTCATATTTATTTCAGTTCCATAATATGTTTGAGGAACACCACGAAGTGTTGACAGTAATGTCATTAAAATTTTAAAGTCCCCAAAATCAGGAGCGATTGAATTAATCCTGGGTGTATCATGATTTTCTAAAAAAATAATAATATTTTCTTTATTTGAATAAACAAAATCGTTTTGGAGGACTTTAAAAATTTTAGACATTTTTTGATCCCACCATGGAGTTTTCTCCACATACATATCATTTACAGCCCCGTATAAAGCAAAATCTTTGACATGAGTGACATTTGAATTAAAATCATTGATTTTCGCAATAGGACTATCTCTTTGCCAATAAGAGATATTTAAAGGGTTCATAACCCAGCTTTCTGCAACAATACTAAAATTTGGATATTCATCCATTATTGATTCAGTCCACTCAGTAACTCCTGATAAGCTATTATATGGATAAGTGTCAACTCTAAATCCAGATAAATCTGCAAATTCAATCCACCATATAGCATTTTGCTTTAAATATTTTAGAAATTGAGGCTGATTTTGATTCAAATCAGGCATACTTTCGGTGAACCAACCTTGTGTTGTTTCCTTTAGATCAATTTTAGAGGCATACGGGTCTGAGAAAATTTCTTTGTTGTGAGAAGTATTGGTATAACTATCCCAACTATTAATCCAATCTTTTGTGGGTGAGTCCACCACCATATAGTGATTCAATCCCCAATGATTCAAAACGTAATCCATTATGAGTTTCATTCCTCTTTTTTTAAGTTGATATGATAACTCTCTATATTTTTTATTAGACCCAAATCTTCTGTCAATTTTATACACATCAGTCCCGGCATACATATGGTAAGAACTTTGAATGTCATTGGATTCAAAAACAGGGGTATTCCATATAGCAGTTACTCCTAATTCTTCAATGTAGTCCAAATTATCAATTATACCTTGTAAGTCCCCTCCATGCCTACCATATGGCTCACTTCTGTCATGTTTATCAAAAAGGTCTGGATGAGAATCATTTGATGGATCTCCGTTTGCAAATCTATCTGGCATAATCAAATAGATAAAATCCGAACTATCGTATCCTTTACGGTCAGAAGAATTCTTAATTCTTTTTTTTAATTCGTAGTTTATTTTAATGTCGCTTTTGCCCTTTTTTGAAAGAAATAATGAATATTGTCCAAATGCAACATCTTTTAAATCTAAATAAACAAAAATATAGTTTGGGTTTTCTAGAACAATTGTTTTAACAATGTCCAGTTTTTCTGAGCTAATGCTGTATTTTGAAATATTCTCACCATAAATTGTTATCATTAAAGAGGTATCATTCATCCCCTCCCACCAAAAAGGGGGCTCAATTTTTTGAATTTGGGCACCTAATAAAAACGGAGCTAATAGAACTAGAAAAAAACGCAACATAAAATTATTATCTAAAGTAATGAAAATGTGGATATATGAATAATTGAGATTTAATCTAAAGTTTAATTCAAAAATAAAGTTGATTTTTTATTAAATATTAATTTTTTTTAAATTAGCTTCAATGAAATTGAATATACAATACTTGTGGTCAATTTTAAATTCCTTTTTTAAAATATAAACCCATTTTCACAAAAAATTAATCAATATTTTATTATGAAAAATGTAGTGAATAAAGTTTTACTCTGCCTGTTACTGTTAAGTTGTTGTGGAGCCATAGCTCAGCAAGTAATTAGCGGTATCGTTACCGACAGCAATGGTGACCCTATCCCTGCAGTTAGTGTTGTTGTTCAAGGCACAGCTTATGGCGTATCTACTGATTTTGATGGTCAATATTCATTAGATTCACAATTTGGTGAATCTTTGATCTTTTCGTATTTAGGTTTTCAAACTCAAGTAATTGAAATAAATAGTGCTAACATTAATATTACTCTTTATGAAAGCACTTCGCAGCTTGATGAAGTTGTAGTAATCGGTTATGGAAGCGTGAGTAAGAAAGAAGCAACTGGTGCTGTTGCTGTTTTGTCTGACGGTGATTTTAACAGTGGTAAAATCGTTTCTTCAGACGAATTGCTTGTAGGGAAAGTTGCTGGTCTAGTCATCACTAACAGTGGTGGAAATCCAGATTCCGCTCCCAATATCCGAATTCGTGGAGGTGCATCACTGAATGCGAGCAATAATCCATTGATTGTCATTGATAATGTTCCTTTAGATATTGTTTCCCCTGCTGGTGTTAGCAATCCATTTACGTTAATCAACCCTAATGATATTGCTAGTTTTTCAGTTTTAAAAGATGCATCGGCAACATCAATTTATGGCTCAAGAGCATCAAATGGTGTGATTCTAATTTCGACGAAAAAAGGGCAAAGTGGCGAACCCAAATACAGCTTGACAACAACCCAGTCGTTAAGTCTTGTTCCGGAAAGAATTGATGTAATGGATGGTCCACAATTTGCAGATTTTATTGCAACTTATCACCCTACTCATGTCGACAAATTGGGGGTCACCACCGGAGGTCATATATTCTTTTCGGGTCCTCCAGCAATTTATAATACTGACTGGCAAGATGCGATTTTCAGACAAGGCTATAGCTCGAATGTAAACTTGTCGGTGACTGGTGGTGAAATCAGTATGCCTTGGAGGGTTTCTGTTGGGCATACATATAGCGAGGGTTTACTCAAAAACAATGATTATGAGCGATTGAGTTCAAGTCTTCGTTTTTCACCTGTGTTTTTCGATGGGAATTTAAGTATTGATTTTAATACCAAATTATTTTCGGTCACAAAAAATTCTGTAGATGAAGGAGGGGCAATAGGAAATGCGATCAGCATGGATCCAACCAAACCTATTTATGATGATAGTCCAAACAATCGTTTTGCTCCATACTATCAAAACACCAATGTCGACGGAAATCAATTGAAGCTGGATGGTCAATGGAATCCAGTGGCATTATTGATGCAAAGAAGTCGACCAGAGAGCGTAATAAAAGTGCTATCTAACTTGGAATTGGACTATAATATTTCAGCTGTCGATGGCTTAAGTGCTATCGTCAATGCTGGTTTGGAAGCATCGAGTGTTTACATTACAGAAGATTATGCTAATAATTCCTTAGCAACATACCGATTCGATAGTTCAAACAACGACGTGAATACAAATTATATCTTTAACCCTGGCGAAAATTACAGAGAAGATCAAAACATCAGCAACACGACCTTAGACACGTATTTTTCTTATGATAAAACAAATCTTGGTGCAATAAGTAGTTTAAGCGCTCAATTAGGGTATTCATATCAAAATTTTAAAAACGAAGGCACCAAAGAATTATATAAATATAATGATACCACTGGCAAAAGAGAAGAGTTGGTTGATGAAAACAACCCAACCAATCGCTACTTCAGTGAGCTTAATTTACAATCGTTTTTTGGTCGTGCCAACATTGGCTTGTATGAAAACTATCTATTCACCTTTTCACTAAGAGCAGATGCCTCATCGCTTTTTACGGAAGAAAATCGATGGGGATACTTCCCATCTGCAGCATTTGCTTGGCAATTGGGTGACGAGGATTTCATAAGTGGCATTGAATTTATCAATGATCTCAAAATTCGTGTTGGGTGGGGTGAAACTGGTCAACAAGACATCACTGGAATCGTTGGTTATTATCCATCCATACCCTTATTTGAACTAGGTTCAGCTACCTCACAATATCTGCCAGGAGAGAATTTATATTCGGCAAAAGCCTTTAACCCTGATTTGACATGGGAGAAAACCTCAACCATAAATATCGGATTAGACTTTAGCTTGTTTGATGACAACAGATTACAGGGTAGCGTTGATGTTTTTCAACGTGAGACCAGTGATTTGTTAGCTTCCGTTCCGGTTGCACCTGGGCAAGCCCTTTCAAGCAGTTTTGTCAAAAATGTTGGAGACATGGAAAGTCAAGGGGTTGAGGCAAGCTTGAGCATGGATGTCATACGTGCACAAGATACCAATGTAAACTTATATGGAAACTTTGCCTACATCGATCGAGAGGTGAAAGACCTGAAAGGAGTAGAACGAGTTGGTGCTGGTGGTGGACTTCCTGTCGGAACTGGTGTTAATATTGGATACCATACTGTTGGACATCAGCCCTATGCTGCTTGGGTGTTTAGACAGTTGTATAATGCTGATGGAAATCCTGTCTACAATGCTTTTGCTGACTTGAATGGCGATAACCAAATCACAAATGACGACCGTTATTTCAGAAACTTTAGACCTGATTTTACGTTTGGTTTTGGAACGAATATCAACTACAAAAAAGCGAGTTTAAGCACATTCTTTAGAGGACAATATGGAGGTCAAGTGTACAATGGTTTATTGCTTACTTCAGGATACATTGACAGAGCTCGACCAAACAACACCAATAGTCTAACTAATGTTCTCGATTTTAACAATGCTGCAGCTGATCCAAATTTTCTGGACAATGCTGGGAATGTAAAATTTTCAGACTATTACCTAGAGGATGCTTCATTTATTCGGTGCGAAAGTATATCATTTGGATATGACTTCGGAACTCTCGTTGGAGGAGCAACACTCAATGCCTCTTTGAATGTGAATAATGCATTTCTAATCACCAAATACAGTGGTAGGGATCCAGAAAATTTTGGTGGGATAGACCACAACTTCTACCCCAGACCACAAAGCTACACGTTGGGTATCAACATTGACTTTTAAAATTTAAAAAGATGAAAAAAATACTAAGTTTATTATTAATCATATTTACATTACAAGCTTGTGTTGATGATCTTGACACACAACCCGAGTTAGAGCTCTCATTGGAACAACTTCTAGCTGAAGATCCTAATGCCATAAATGGTATTTTGTCTCGTTTATATGCATCTTTTGCTCTATCGAGTCCAAGTGGGCCAGGTAGTTCAGATATCGATGGAGATGCTGGAGAGGGCACATTTTTGAGAGGAATTATCAACTTACAAGATCTTTCAGCCGATGGAATGAAAAATCGATGGGGAGATGATGGTTTGGATCAATTGACAACGACCTCAGACTGGGACGAAAACAATAAGTTTTTTGGATACCTCTTCAATCGAATGTACTACTCGATTGCACAAGCCAATAATTTAATTGGTGTCCTCAATTCAGTTTCAATTGAAAATAGTAACCAATTGGTTGCTGAGGCACAATTTATTAGAGCACTATCCTATTATTATCTAATCGATGTCTTTGGGAAAGGCGTACTTGCGACAGAGGACAATTTGGGTGAATCCAATCCACTTCCAGAGGCATCACGTTCAGAGCTTTTCAACTATGCAGTATCACAAATGCTCGAGGCCGAAAAGAATTTGCCACAGATAAATTCTTACGGTCGGGCGACAAAAGGAGCCGCACAAATGCTTCTTACCAAGCTATACCTAAATGCAGATGTATATACTGGAACTGCCATGTATGACCAAGCATTCACCTTTGCTGAAAAAGTTATAAATGATGGCGGATATACGCTCGAAACAAATTTTGTGAAATTATTTTCAAAAGATAATGAAACCTCAACTGAAATTATCTTCCCTCTTATTGCAGACGCAGATGTGAGTCAGGCCTATGGAAACACAACTTATGTTGTCAATGGTTGTCTGAGCACTGAAACAATGGAGATTTCACAATTTGGTGCTGCCGAGGGGTGGACTGGTCATAGTGCTACAAAAGCATGGTATGGACTCTTTGGTAGTAGCGCACAAGAACTCAGTGATTCTGATGATGCTAGAGCAGCATTGTTTTGGACACAAGGACACTCGTTTGAGATGGATGACTATAAGCAATGGGGTAGTGGATTTGGTGTGACCAAGTTTAGGAATACTGATTCAAATGGTGGTGGAACACCAACATCATTTTCAAGTACTGATTTTCCACTCTTTAGACTCGCAGATGCTCACTTAATGTCTGCAGAGGCAATGCTTCGTGGCGGAGGCGGTTCTAACGCAGATGCGCTAGCATATGTAAATGCTGTTCGAGCGCGCTCTGGTGCTGCAGCAATTACAAGTAGCGATTTAGACCTCGACTTTATTTTAGATGAGCGTGCACGTGAGTTAAATCTTGAAGGGCATCGCCGTTCTGACTTAATTCGATTTGGAAAATTTACTGGAAGTGGTTATGTATGGCCTTGGAAAGGAAA
Source organism: Flavobacteriales bacterium (assembly GCA_002863085.1). Taxonomy (GTDB): domain Bacteria; phylum Bacteroidota; class Bacteroidia; order Flavobacteriales; family TMED113. Next base: position 846 of record PKDT01000015.1, on the reverse strand, counting down.
TACAGCAAATGGAGCTTCTATTCCAGATCACTATAATTTGTATCCACTACCGCTTACAGCGCTAAGTGCAAACCCGAACCTAACACAAAATCAAGGATTTTAATAAATACTGAACAAATGAAAAATAACATCATAAGCTTTATAAAAAGTATAATTTTAACTGTTGGTCTTCTTTTCATCGCTTTTAGCTGTGAAAATGAAGATGATGGGCCAGAATTTACTATCATACCTCCAAGCGAGGAAGTGACCTTTACAAATAGTTTTTTGGACGACTATCTATTATCTATTCAAACATCAGATAACATTGCTGAGCGTTTGTTGTGGAATACACCTTCTTTTGGCGCTCAAACTTCTGTATCGTTTACTGTTGAAGGATCGTCAACCGACCTCTTTGCAACTACAGACCCAGGATATTTCTCGTCAGGTGCTTTGACTGAAAATAATTATGCTATTTCTGTTGCGAACCTATTGGCTATAGCTGATGCATTAGATTTGGATGGTGACCCAACTTCAGGAAAGGAATCCTCCGGTGCGGCATACCTTAGAGTTACTGCAAGTGTTGGAGATGCAACAGACTCTAATGGATCTAGCGTCGTCTCAGAACCTAAAGAAATCAAAATTACGATGGTTAAAACTGAAGGAGAAGTTCCAGCTCCAATGTTAGCAGTTCCCGGAGCCTATCAAGGATGGGATATAGGAAACACACCATTGCTAGCTGCGAGTGCCGCGGGAAAGACTGATTTTGAAGGCTTTATATATATGACTTCAGGGGAGTTTAAATTTGTTGAAGATTGGGATGGAGATGGTGTTTATACTTGGCCAGGTGATACTACAAATCAATTTGAT
>PKDT01000080.1 GCA_002863085.1 Flavobacteriales bacterium | reverse complement strand
GTTTTGGAATTATGTAGTCTGGTCCAAAGGTCAGATTTTTTCCGTGATAAGCCAAGTTAACTTCTTCCGGGACATTTTCTTTTGCAAGTGAAGAAATTGCTCTAACTGCAGCTACTTTCATAGATTCATTTATTTGTGTCGCGCGAACATCAAGTGCCCCCCTAAAGATGTAGGGGAACCCCAAAACGTTATTAACTTGGTTTGGATAATCAGATCTACCTGTGGCCATTATTACATCGCTCCTTGCACTTTTAGCGTCCTCATAGGAAATTTCTGGATCAGGATTAGCCATTGCAAAAACCAATGGATTTTTTTTCATTGTCTTAAGCATCTTTTTTGAAACTGTGTTACCAACAGACAAGCCAATAAAAACATCACTACTTTTCATTGCATCACTTAGATCAGATATACGCCTACTTGTTGCAAACTTTTTCTTTTCTTTGTTCAAGTCTTTTCTATTTTTAGTCACAACACCTTTACTGTCACAAACAATAATATTCTTTCTTTTAGCGCCTAGCCTTATGTATAATTTTAAACAGGAAATTGCGGCTGCTCCAGCTCCATTAACAACGATTTTTACTTTATCAATCTTTTTTTTAACCAGTTCTAAGCCGTTGAGAAGAGCAGCAGCAGAAATAATTGCAGTACCATGTTGATCATCATGCATAACAGGTATTGACAATTCTTCAGAGAGTCTCTTTTCGATTTCAAAGCATTCCGGAGCTTTTATATCTTCAAGATTTATACCCCCAAATGTTGGAGAAATCGACTTTACTGTGTTAACAAATGAATCAACGTCATTTACGTCAAGCTCAATATCAAACACATCTATGTCTGCATAAATTTTAAATAACAAGCCCTTGCCCTCCATAACAGGCTTTGAGGCATGCGGACCTATATTTCCTAATCCTAGAACTGCAGAACCATTTGTGATCACAGCTACTAAATTTCCCTTAGACGTATATTTGTATACATCACTTTTTCTTTTGGCTATACTTATGCACGGTTCGGCAACTCCAGGTGAATAAGCCAGAGCTAAATCTCTTTGTGTTCTGTATCTTTTGGTTGGAACTACTTCAATTTTACCTGGTCTTTTTTTAGAGTGAAAGTCCAGGGCCTCTCTCCTATTAATTTCAGACATAAACTGATTTAATTTACATTATAAATTATTGATACCTGAGTTGAAACTGAGGTATCATTTTCTCTGTAAAATCTATAGTCAACAGAGTAGGATCCTGGAATATCAGTCTGAAGATATGCTTTAAAATAATCATCTTCCTCGAAGCTTTCTAAGGTCTTTGGGTTAGGTGAAACAATTGTTGAAGATGGAAAGCAAATATCATTAAAACAGAAATATGTGGTCACCCCAGGGTTAGAAGGAGCATCAAAAATTTTTCTTACTACTAAGTCTTCAATTAAATCACACGATGCATTTCTGACATAAATTTTTGAAACAATCTCCTCACCAGCTAAGCCGCTTACTTCATTTTCAATGAAGGTAATTTCAATTGGATCTTCTAATTCAAACAAACAAGACCCATCATCTACAGAAGCCCCTGAGTCGAAATTACATGCAGAAGAATCGGTACAGCCCTCTATTTCATTTTCCTGAGGACATCCGATAAAAATAAGAAAGGCTGAAAGAACACAGATTTTATTGACAAATGAAAACATACTATATTTTTTTTAAATTAATCCATACAAATTTAATCAATAATAAACTATTTCAACTCAAATAAGACATTATCTGGCATAAATTTATTATATTAGTGGGCTATATTATTTAAAAAAATATCAAGAAAATGAAAAAACTATTACTACTTGTCATATGTCTTACTCTAAGCAATTCATATGCTCAATTGCCTCCTAATAGCTTTGGAGAAGACTTTACATTAACAGACATTAATGGGAACGAATTCAACTTGTATTCGAAACTTGATGAAGGAAAGACAGTCATATTAGATTTATTTGCAACTTGGTGTGGACCATGTTGGACCTACGCACAAACTGGTGTTTTAGAAGAATTAGAAGCAGCATATCCAAATGACGTTGTTGTAGTTGCTGTTGAAGCTGACCCTACAACTGCTGAATCTACAATTTACAACAGTGCAAATGGAAACTGGACCACAGTAATTAATTATGCATTGATGGACGACCCTAGTGGTAATGTTGGTGAAGATTATGCATTGTCTTATTATCCAACAATTTACAAGATATGTCCGGACAGAATGGTAACCGAAGTTGGACAACTCACTTCTGTTAGTGCATTCATGAATGAAATTAACTCATGTACAAGTGCTGAATACAGCAAGGATGCAAAAATCGTCGGCTATGACGGCCCCGCATCTTACTGTGGCGGTCAACTTGGAGCTAGCTCAGTTATGATTCAAAATTACAGTCTTGGAGCTCCACTTACAACTTGTAACGTTGAGTTGAGAGTTGACAATGAGGCTGTATACTCAACAACCTGGAATGGTAATTTAAGTACATACCAAACAGACTATGTTAATATTCCAGCACAATCTGGTATCAATAATGGTTCTGAAATTGCTTTCCATGTCACTTATCCAGGTGATATGGATACAGACAACAATGGTTTTTGGCCACAACTCTCTGGTTCAACTCAAGCCTCAAACAATATCTCACTAAGTATAACTACAGATAATTGGCCTGAAGAAACTACATGGGATCTAGTTAACAGCAATGGAACCGTTGTTAGTTCCGGAGGTCCTTACACTGGCCAAGCCAACACAGTATTTACTGAAGAATGGGACTTAAATCCGGGATGCTACACATTCAATGTTTACGACCAGTATGGAGACGGAGTTGAAGCATCTATGTGGGGAACCTATGATGATGGTATAGTAATTTTAACTGATTTAGGTAGTTGGGATGGTAGTGTTTCTGAGACAAATCTGTGGAATGGTGTTCAATACGAATATCAAGGTTCAACATCATTTGAAGTTTTACCTCAGTTCAACATCTCTGAACAGTCTGTCTTTGATTTATCAATTTTCCCAAACCCCTTCAAAGATTTTACTACAATATCAATTAATTACTCAAAAAGTAATCATATTCACAGACATATGCCACTTGACGATGCAAACATCAGTGTTTATAACAACATTGGTAAGATGGTCTACTCTGAGAATATAACTCTCATTCCTGGGTTAAACAATATTAAGTTTGAAAAAAATGATATTTTGCCTGGCCTATACTATTTGAATGTGAATTTTGATGGAAAGGATCACATGAGAAAATTAAATATTGTAAAATAAAATAACTTTAAATAAAAAAAAGCCACAATTATGTGGCTTTTTTTTTAATCAAAAAATTATGAAAAGATATTTAATTACTTTGAGCTTATTTGTTATTACCAGTGCTTGTTCTCAAATTCCCTCTGTTGATATTAAAACAATCGATGGCAGAATTATTAATACTTCAGAATTTGAAAATGGCAACAATCCAATAATTATGAGCTTTTGGGCCACATGGTGCAAACCTTGTAAGGAGGAATTAGCAAACATCAATGAAGTTTATGAAGATTGGCAAGAGGAAACAAACGTTAAGCTTATTGCTATTAGTATTGATGATATGCGAAATGCTTCCAAGATCAAACCTCTCATAAATTCAAAGGGATGGGAATATGAGGTCTATCATGATAGCAACAGTGAATTTGCTACAAAAATGGGGGTAAAGCCAATTCCTCATACATTTTTATTTGATGGTAATAAACAAATTGTATGGAACCACCCTGGATACACCGAAGGTGATGAGGATAAGCTTTTTGAAAAAATACTTGAAATCACCGAATGAAAAAATTTGTAATAATTATTTTATTTTCATTTTTTTTTCTAACAAAGTCCCAAAATATAGGTAATATTTCCGGGAACCTAGAATTTAACTTTCAAACATTTAATGAAGACTCAATAATAAATGCTGAAAAAAGAAAAGCTTACAGTAGAGGTTATTTAAACCTGATTTATAACTACGAGTATTTAAATATTGGTACAAGATTCGAATATTATAGGAACCCAATTCCTGGCTTTGAAAATTTTAAAGGTAATGGTCTTCCATACAAATATATTCAATATAAGAATGAATATATTGATTTGACTTTTGGGAATTTTTATGAAGAATTTGGTAATGGCTTAATTTTAAGAACTTATAACGACTTTAACCTAGGCGTTGATAACTCAATTAGTGGTATAAGATTTAAAACTACTCCAGTCAGAGGGTTTTATATTACTTTTTTGACTGGTAGACAAAGAAGTTTTTGGGAATTAAGTAGTAGTCAGATAAGAGCTTTCAACACTGATATTTCACTAAACGATTTATTTTTTAAAAACTGGAATACGTTTGTAAATTTTGGAACCAGTTTTTTAACTAAAAGGGAAAGAGACGATAACCCATTGTATTTTCTCCCTGAAAATGTAGGTGCATTTAATACTAGACTTAATATTGTAATGGGTGATTACAACTTTAGACTTGATTATGCCAATAAAATAAATGATCCCTCAGCTGACAACAATTACATTTATAAAAATGGAAATGCACTTGTTTTTACAGGAAATTACTCAAAAAAAGGCTTCGGTCTATCCTTTGCTGCAAAAAGAATTGAAAATATGAGTTTTAGAAGTGAAAGAAATGCTATCCTTCAAGACTTAAATATTAATTATATAACACCCTTTAACAAACAACAAAGCTATTCTTTAGCGACAATATATCCATATGTTAGTCAACCTAACGGGGAAATAGGATCTCAGATTGACATCTATTATAATATTCCAAAAAAAAGTAGACTAGGTGGTAAATATGGAGCAAATATTAATCTGAATTTTTCTAATGTGTATGATATTTATAAAAAAAGTATAAATCAAAACAATATCTATCAAAGCGGGACACTAGGTTACAAATCCAACTTCTTTAAATCTGGTGATAAAATGTTTCAAGAAGTAAATTTAGAAATAATAAAAAAAGTCGACCGAAAATTAAAGCTTATTAGCAACCTTATCATGTTGTATAATGATGATAAAATTTTGAAATCACAACCGCTACTTGAAAATCAAAACCATGAAAAGATTTATGCTAATATTTTTATTTTTGAAACCATTTATAAAATCAAACGCAGGAATACTTTAAGAGTTGAAATTCAACACTTAAACACAAAACAACATTTTAAAAATTGGTTTATGGGACTAGTTGAATACAAACTTTCTCCAAACTGGTTTTTCTCAATTCAGGACATGTATAATTATGGTAACCTAGACAAACCACATTATTATTCTTTTTCATTTGGTATTAGCAAAAATACAAGTAGATTATCTTTGACAGCAGGAAAACAAAGGGCTGGTTTGTTTTGTGTTGGAGGTGTATGTAGAGAAGTTCCTGCATCAAACGGATTTTCAATTAGTTTAACTAGTTCATTTTAACATCATGAAAAAATTTTTTTCAGTTATTATTTTATTTGCTTTAAGTATGTGTGATAAAATTGATTATCCATACATTGAGCAAAATTCACAAAGTGCCGATAGAGTAGTTTTAATTGAAAAATACACTGGTCATAAATGTAGTAATTGTCCAGATGCATCAAGAAAAATTGATGAGTTAAAATTTCTTTACAAAGATGCTATAATTCCCATTGCTATTCACCCCGGTGGCTTACCAGAGTTTACCTCAACTGACAACAACTACCCCTATGATTTTACTACAACTAGTGGAAGTCAAATTGCCGAAGATATGGGTGCGTCATTTTTACCACTAGGCTCAGTTAACAGGATTCAGGGTGACTTTGGTAGGTGCTTTATAAAAGATCAGTGGGCTACAGAAATTGAAAAATTACTTTTTGACTCACAGGGGAATCCTCTTCCAAAAGAAATTGAAATTGAAATAAATTCGAATTTGTCAGGAAAAAATTTATTAATTGAAAGTAATTTAAACAAGCTTGAAGATTTTAATACAAATTTAAAATATTGTCTAGTTATAATTGAAGACAGTATAATATCACCACAGGTAGATGGTGAAAATTATGTGTCTGAATATATACATAATTATGTTTACAGGTTTTCTGTCAATAGTACATATGGTGAAATCATTCAATTTAACAATGATGTTTGGTCTACTTCCAACGAAGTAAGTTTTGATACTAGCTCTAATAATAACTGGGACAACAACTGGAATAATTTTGACAATTGCTATGTTGTTGGATATGTTTACCGTGAGGATAATAATGTTATAATAGATTGTTTCAAAAAGAAAATCAATGAATAAATTTTTATTTTTTTTCTTTTTATTTCATTTTTTAAATATTCACGGTCAAAATTTCAAGGGAGGTTTTTTTGCCGGAATAACATCAAGCCAAGTTTCTGGTGATGAACTGAGTGGGTTTAATAAATTCGGACCAAGCTTTGGTATATTTGTTAAAAAAGACTTTGATAAATATAAACTCAAAGTCGAACTTATTTATACAACCAAAGGAAGTAAAAGAATTTTAAATTTTAATGAATTAAACAACCAAAGTGACTTTGCTTATGGTAGCTTTACAAATTATAATTTTCACTTAGATTATATTGGAGTTCCTGTATTAATTATATTAGACTTGAAAAGAAAATTTGAAATTGAACTTGGATCCTCATTTGACTTTCTTATAAATCAAAGTGAAGAAATAGAATACTATATTGATAACTCAAGAAAAGTAAAAACACTTGATCTATGTATAATCGCAGGAATTAAGTATTCAATTAATGAGAAAATTGATTTCAATGCTAGATTATCTAATTCAATTTTGCCAATAAGGCCACATGCTTCAGGTCAAGTTTATAAACTTAACTTGGGACAATACAATACAACACTAAGTTTAAGCTTACACTATAAGCTTTAAATATAACATGCTAAAAAAGATTTTGTTGGCTACCTGGATAGGTTTTTTTTAAATAGTCATAGGCTTTTTTTGTTGCAAGTCTTCCTCTTGATGTTCTTTCGATGTAACCTTGCTGAATTAAAAATGGTTCCACAACCTCTTCTAGGGTTTCCGACTCCTCAGCTACAGCCGTTGAAATAGTTGACAAACCAACAGGTCCACCATTAAATTTCTCAATTATACAACTAAGAATTCTTTTATCCATCCTATTTAAACCATTTTTATCAACATGTAATGAGGATAGTGCGATCTCTGTAATACTTAAATCTATATTACCGGAGCCCTGAACTTGCGCAAAATCTCTTACTCTTTTGACATATTGATTAGCTATTCTCGGAGTACCTCTGCTCCTCAGTGCAATTTCTTTTGCAGCAACATTATCAATATTGACACCAAGGATGTCTGTTGACCTCTTGATTATTTTAGTCAATGTTTGAGAATCATAATAATCTAAACGACATGGTATACTAAACCTATCACGAAGTGGTTGAGTTAATAATCCGGCTCGAGTCGTAGCTCCAATTAAAGTAAAGTGATTTAAATTTATTTGAACAGATCTTGCACTTGGTCCACTTTCGATCATAACGTCTATTCTAAAGTCTTCCATAGCCGAGTATAAGTATTCTTCCACAACAGTGCTTAATCTATGAATTTCATCAATAAATAAAACGTCTCTCTCTTCGAGACTTGTTAATAATCCCGCAAGATCTCCAGGTTTTTCAATAACAGGTCCAGAGGTAATTTTCAAATTTGAACCTAACTCATTTTTTAGGATGTGAGCGAGGGTTGTTTTACCCAAACCAGGAGGGCCATGAAGGAGTACATGATCAAGTGCCTCTTTTCGTTGATTTGCGGCTGTCACAAAGACCTTCAGATTCTTTAAAATTTCATTTTGACCTGAGAAATCAGTGAAAGAAATTGGGCGCAATTTATTGTCGAAGTCTGAGTTTTCTTCACTTTTATTTTCTTCGTGATTAAATATATCCTCGGTATCCATATGTTAAATTCTTGATGTATTTAATGCGCTTCGCTTTCTCCTTTTTTTAGCGGAGTAGTTTGAGGAACAAAATCTTCATCCATTCCAGGCTTAGAATAGTCATATGCCCACCTGTGAACAGTAGGAAGGTTGCCTGGCCAATTGCCGTGCAAATGTTCAACTGGTGTTGTCCACTCTAATGTATTGGACTTCCAGGGATTTTTTGAAGCTTTAGGACCCCTGTAAATACTGTAAATAAAATTATAAAAGAAAATAATTTGAATTAAAGCACCAACAATTGCAAAGAAACTCACGACTTCATTTATATCAAGTAAATTATCAAACATTGGAAAGGCAGTATTTGAATAGTATCTTCGTGGAAGACCAGCCATACCCAAGAAATGCATTGGGAAAAAAGTTCCATATGCGCATATAAAAGTCCCCCAAAAATGCACATAACCAAGCTTAAGATTCATCATTCTACCATACATTTTAGGGAACCAGTGGTAAACGCCTGCTAGCATACCAAAAATTGCAGACAGTCCCATCACAATATGAAAGTGAGCGACAACAAAGTATGTGTCGTGAACATTAATATCAAGAGCACTGTCTCCTAAAATTAGCCCTGTGAGGCCACCAGTAATAAAAGTTGAAACTAAGCCAATCGAAAATAACATAGCAGGTGTAAACTGTAAATTTCCGCGCCATAATGTGGCAAGGTAGTTAAACACTTTAATGGCAGACGGAATTGCAATAAGTAAAGTTGTGAATACGAAAACGGACCCTAGAAACGGATTCATGCCTGTTATAAACATGTGGTGACCCCAAACAATAAATGACAAGAAAGCAATTGCAAGTATTGATCCAATCATTGCTCTGTAACCAAATATTGGTTTTCTAGAATTGGTAGCTATGATTTCGGAAGTTAATCCAAGAGCGGGTAACAATACAATGTAAACCTCAGGATGGCCTAAAAACCAAAACAAATGTTGAAATAAAATAGGATTTCCACCAGCATTTGAAAGGACCTCTCCTTGTATTAATAAATCTGACAGAAAAAAACTTGTTCCAAAACTTCTATCAAAAACAAGTAACAATGCAGCTGATAACAAAACTGGAAAGGACAAGACTCCTAGA
>PKDT01000038.1 GCA_002863085.1 Flavobacteriales bacterium | reverse complement strand
TAATGATTTTTCAATATGTTTGAACTTAATATTGGGTCGAGAGAGAATTTTTTCAATTCTAGTTTTTTTTGAAATTGTGCTCTCTCCCAGCTCTTCCAGTGTGGGATTTATTTCACTGGGGTCCATATTTTTACCTTTTATTAGCCTCAAAAGCTCATTTATATAGTCTTCTTTTTCTTTAAGCCTGTTAATTCTTTTTTGACAGACTGTGCCTAGTTTTTCACCTATTCTGGTCAGTCTAAGATCAGCATTGTCTTGTCGCAAAAGTATTCTATATTCAGCCCTGGAAGTGAACATTCTGTATGGTTCGTCCGTTCCTTTGGTTACGAGGTCATCTATTAGTACTCCGATATAGGCCTCATCTCTCTTCAATATAAATTCACTTCTCTTGTCGATTTTCAATGATGCATTTATTCCGGCCATTAGCCCTTGACAAGCCGCCTCCTCGTATCCAGTTGTTCCATTTATTTGACCAGCAAAATAAAGATTTTTAATAAGTTTGGTTTCAAGTGTGTGATTTAGCTGAGTTGGCTGAAAGAAATCATACTCAATAGCATAGCCAGGTCTAAACATTTTTACATTTTCAAAACCAACTATTTTTCGAAGTGCTTTGCTTTGAATTTCTTCGGGCAATGAAGTTGAAAAGCCATTTATATAAATTTCGCATGTTTTCCTTCCCTCTGGCTCAATAAACAGCTGGTGTCTATCCCTTTCGGCAAATCTAGATATTTTGTCCTCAATTGATGGGCAATACCTTGGACCGGTGCTCTCTATTGACCCGTCAAAAAGCGGAGACTGACTAAAACCGTCTCTTAAAATTGAATGGACTTCGTTGTTCGTATACGCAACGTGGCAGGGAATTTGGTCTTTTATTTTGTGTCGACTAAGAAAGCTAAATGTTCCTGGCGCATCATCTCCAGAGTCCTGTTCAAGTTTCTTGAAATCAATAGTTCTTCCGTCAAGCCTGGGCGGAGTTCCTGTTTTCATTCTGCCTGTTACAAATCCAGCTTTTTGCAATGTTTCAGAAAGTCCAAATGAGGCAGATTCGCCGGAACGCCCACCTTTAAAGTTTTTTGGGCCAATGTGGATTTTGCCATTGAGAAATGTCCCATTGGTAAGTATTGTACATTTTGATTTTATTTTTAGTCCTAGTGAGGTCATTATCCCCAGCACCCTATCATCTTCGATCCATAAGTCAGTCACCATGTCTTGCCAAAAATCTAAGTTTTCTAAACTTTCTAATTTCCATCTCCATTCATTTGCAAAATCAATTCTATCACTTTGTGCTCTAGGGCTCCACATCGCAGGTCCTTTTGATTTGTTTAGCATTTTAAACTGAATCATTGTTTTGTCTGTTATTTCTGCAGACAGGCCACCAAGCGCATCAATCTCCCTTATAATTTGCCCTTTTGCCACTCCACCCATCGCTGGGTTACATGACATTTGGCCAATTGTCTGCATATTCATTGTGATAAGCAGTACTCTTTTGCCAAGGTTTGCTGCTATTGATGCAGCCTCACAGCCAGAGTGCCCCCCCCCAACAACTATAATATCGTATTCTTTATTCATTTTCTTTAATCATTTTTAAATACTCATCCTCTTTAGATGTCATTAGTTTTTTTTCTGATTGAGTTTTGTCGTCGTAGCCTAACAGGTGAAGCACCCCGTGTATTAAAACTCTGTGTAGTTCGCTTGAAAGTGATACACCATAGTTTTTTTTGTTTTCAAGTACCCTTTCGATACTAATGTAAATATCGCCGTAAATATAGTCTTTGCTCTCAGCGTTGGCCAAGTGATTTGTGTTAAAGGTAATCACGTCTGTTAGGTATTCCTTATTAAGATATTTCTTATTTATCTTAACTAGATAGTTGTCAGAGCATATTATGAGATTTATACAACCTAGGTTGCGCCCTTCCATTTCAATGCTATTTTCTATCCAGCTTTTATTAGGAAGAATTTCGTTATTTGATGTAGTGTCTTCAAAAAAGTAATTAATTTTACTCATATTCGTTTAATAGCTTGTTGAAATAATCATCAACTAGTTTTTTATAGTAGTTATTAAGATTTCCGGGCTGTGTCTTAAGCATTTCTGTTTGTTTTAGCTTTTCGATTTCCAGTTTCTTTAATTCCTCAATTAATATTTTTTCATACAGACTCTCGTTCGTCTTCGATTCTCGTGCATCGTCGTCGCCCTGTTTTCTTAGCGCATCATCTAGTTCTAAGAGTTTTGTTAATATTTCTTTTTGTCGGTTAAGTGACACGTTTCTTAGCTTCTTATTTGCAATGTCTTTTTCAGTTTCCTCCATCTCTTCAATTACCTCGTTAAGTTTTTCCACCGAATCTTTATCCTCCATATTTTTTCTCAGCTCTTCCAATGAGCTTCTTATCAATTCTTGCTTTGCTAACATTTCAACTAATTCTTTTGACATTTTGCCGCCTTGCATGTTTTCCTTTTCACCTTTGAGCATTTGTTCTTTCATCTTTTCAATTTGTTCGTTTAGTTCTTTTTGCATTCTTTTCAAATCGCCAGGTTTTGGGGAGCCTTTACCAGGCTTTTCACATTGTTGTGAACTTGGTAAATCACTTGCCATCTCCTCTTGCATGCTTTTAAGTATTTCGGACAACATAACTGCTAAGTTGTTTGCTGATGTCATTACAAATTGTTGGTCTTTTACCGCTTTAACAGTATATCTCTCTCTAAGATTATTAATGGCTGATAGTGTTTTGCTATTTATTGCATTAATTTCACTATTAACTTTAGATGAAATCTGTGGCACTCGTTTACTCAATGCAAATAATGAATCTTCAATAATGTACGAGGCGTCTCTAAGCTCTTGTTGTTTATGCATCATGGAGACATATTGGGGGTTATCCTTTTCAAGCCCTTCAAATTCTAACATTAAGCCCTCTTCTTCTATAGAAAAATACACAAGGTTTTCTAAAATTTGTCTAAGGGCATCCATGTCTTCATAGTTTTGTGTCTCTTCGTTGTTCTTCTTCATTTCATCAAACATATTGGCCAGTTCCATGAGCTCATCAGAAAGTTTTTTTTGATTTTTAGAAGCCCCCTTTTGGTTTTTATTTTTTAGCTGTTCTGTTACCTTGTTTAATTTTTCGTCAATGCTTTTTTCAATGTCTTTAGTGTCTGAAATTTTATTTTTGTTTTCTAAACTGCTGTTTAATTGATTAAGGTCTTTAATGTCGTTTTTAATTTTGTTAAAGTCGTTGTTGTAGTTTTCTTGAGCTTTTAATTTTTCATTGATATTTAATGTGTCTTTAGACAGGTCTAGCTGGTTCTTTGAAAGTTCTTTGGTTTCATTGATTAGGTTTTCAAGCTTTTGATCAAATTCAACTTGCTTTAGTATCTCTAGGTTTCTGTCTAGTTCTTTTTCTAAATCTTCGTTTGATAATTGTAGCTCCTGTATTTTCTTTTGAAGTTCGTTCTTGTCCAGTTCATCCTTCAGCTCATTAAGTTCTTTAAATAAATCCTTCATTTCTTGAGACATAATTTCATCAAAAAGCCTTTCGAGTTCTTTTTGTTTTTTTATAATATCGTCACTGGGCTGAGAGAAGGTGTTCAATTCCTCAAAGCTTTCCTGGGTCTTATTTTTTAGCTCGTCAATTTTTTCTTCAAAAGCTTTTTGTTTTTTTAAAATTTCATCAAGTTTCTTTTTATCTCTCCAGTCTAGACTGTCTGCACCAATAAGTTTTTTTTCATATTCTTCAAGTTCTATCTTTAGCTCATCTAATTCATCTAGCTCTAATGCAATTTCGTTTTTTACATCATTTATGTTTTCTGTAAATTCATTCTGAGCTTGATCGGCAGATTTGGGACTTAAGTACATTTGCTCACTGTTGGTGCACTTTAAATCATTAACTTCGTCATTGTCACAAATAACAAAATAGCATTTAAGAGCCTCATCACCGTTGCCGAAGCTACTAGTAATATCGTCAACATTATAAGCAAATGACTGTGCGCGACTGTCAATGTTTATTTTTATTGTGTCGGATTTTTTCTTGAAATTATCTTCACAAACAAATACAAGGCTTGAAAAGCCATAGTCGTCGGTTACAAAGCCTGAAATTATATTTTCGTTTTCATCATTTAACTCAATATCAATTGTTGGGTGACGATCTTTTATAACTTTTAAATTGTAAAAGGTAGTGTCGCCATTTACCATATTAGAGTTGCTAATTAAAATCTGATAATTGGTGTTGTCAAAAATATATTTTTTAAAAACAAACACACCATCATCATCAGCCACTACGTCGTGTTCTGTGTCCCCAATAATAAACTGCAAATCTTCAGCTTGGGCTGTTTGTACTTCCCACTTGACCAAGCTTCCCTCTGTCACATCGATAGAGCCGGAATTATTGTATATTCTTTTGCTGCTTTTATTGTGGGCCGGAGGACTAACAGTCATTTTAATATTTTCGGTCTTTGCTCTTGGCAAAACTTCAATTACATAGTTTTGGGATTTTAATGTTTCGTCAAACATAAAAAAAGAGAAAGTTGACTGCACATTGTTGAAAAGAAAACTAAAATTATTTTCAGAGTTTTTTTTCATCCTTTGAACAGTTCCATTAAAATTTATTTTAAGTTGCTCCGGACTAGACTTCCCAGAGGTTTTTAAACTTAAATTAAAATCATCACCCTCAACAATTTTGAGTTCATCATTCATAATTTCAAAATAAAACGGTGCGGGCCTTGTAAATTCCTCATCATAATTTATAATTCTATTTGTACTATCAGAAAGAATCATTTTATTTCCAGAAACTACTATTAGTAAAATTATAATAACTGGAATGAGAAGGTATTTTGAGTTGGCAATGGTCTTTGACCAGTCAACGGCTTTGTTAAACGGTGTTAGTTTTATTTGTTGAATTTTATGATTAATACTTGCTTCAATTATTTTAGTGTCACCAGAATTAAGTTTTTTGAGCTCAAGAATGTTTGTTAGTTTATCTGATACTTCATCAAAGTGTTCTCCAATAATTTTAGCAGCATCTGTGTAACCAATGCCTTTTGCTATTTTAAACATTTTAATGATGGGGAGTATAATCCAAAATGTAACAATTATGCCTGTCAACAAGACGTATGACCAAAAAATGATTCCCCGAATAATTGAGTTAGAATAACTAAAATATTCAATTAGGGATACGACGATTAATACTGTAACAAGGCAAATAAAGGAGTAAATAAATCCTTTGAGGATTTTATTTTTATAATACTCACGAATAAAGCTGTTTAGCTTACTAACAAGTTCATTGTAGTTTTGACTCATTTTGCAAAAATAGTATATAAAGAGAAATTGATGATAGTGTGATTTAATTATATTTGCTTTTTTGTATTTATTTATGTCTAAACAAAGTCAAAATATTAGGGTGAGATTTGCACCAAGTCCAACCGGCCCCCTTCACATTGGAGGTGTCCGGACAGCACTATATAATTTTCTTTATGCTAGAAAAAATGGTGGGTCGTTTATTTTAAGAATAGAAGATACTGATCAAAAAAGATTTGTAGAAGGCGCTGAAAAATATATAAGAGATACTCTTAAGTGGTGTGGGATAGAACCAGACGAAGGGCCTGGCTTTGGCGGGGCTCACGGGCCCTACAAGCAGTCTGATAGAAAAGACATATACAGGTCATATATAGAAAAGCTTCTTGACTCTGGACATGCTTATTATGCTTTTGATACGGCTGAAGAATTAGATGAAATGCGGAGTCAAATGAAAAGTCAGGGTATAAAATCTCCTACATATAACAGTATCACTCGCTCATACATGAAAAACTCATTAACCTTGCCCAAAGATGATGTTAATAGACTGATTCAAAATAATTTTCCATATACAGTGAGAATTAAAATGCCCAGAAATTTGGAAATAAAATTTGAAGACCAAATTAGAGGCTGGGTGAGTGTTGACTCAAACAATGTTGATGACAAAGTAATCGCAAAATCTGATGGCATGCCCACATACCATCTGGCTAACGTTGTTGACGATTATTTAATGAGTATATCTCATGTAATTAGGGGTGAAGAGTGGTTGCCGTCAGCACCACTCCATGTTTATCTTTATGAGTGTTTGGGGTGGAAGCAATCAATACCACAGTTTGCACACTTGCCTCTAATTCTCAAGCCTGATGGAAACGGAAAGTTAAGCAAAAGAGATGGTGATAAATTAGGTTTTCCAGTTTTTCCCCTTGACTGGCACACAAATCAGGGGGAGAAGTTTTCTGGTTTCAGAGAGCGGGGTTTTTTGCCAGAGCCATTTCTTAATATGTTAGCTTTTTTGGGCTGGAACCCAGGAACAGACAAAGAGGTGTTCAGCCTCACTGAGTTGGTTTCAGATTTTAAATTGAGTCGTGTTGGAAAGTCGGGTGCTAAATTTGACTTTAAAAAAACTATTTGGTTTAATCAGCAACATATAAGAAAAAAAACAGATCTTGAACTTTTTGATTTTTTAATTAAGCAGGATGATAATTTGTTAAATACTCATTCTAAGGATTACATACTTAGTGTCATCAGATTAATTAAAGATCGTTTAAATTTCGAGTCAGATATGATTAAGGAGGGAGAGTGTTTTTTTAGTGAAAACTTTAAAATTGATAGTGCGGCAGTCCAAAAAAAGTGGAACAAGGAAATAACACCACATATTTTGCTAATACAAAAAGAAATAGTTAATCTCTCTAGTTTTAATGAGGATGATATAAGGACAGGGTTTACGAATTATATTGAAGAAAATAAATTAAGTTTCGGAAAAGTTATGCCAATGCTGAGGATAGCAATTACTGGTAAGATGGCTGGACCATCCCTTTTTGAAACAATAGAGCTCATAGGAAAGGAAAAGTTCGAGAGCAGGATAATAAGAATTGTTAATGAGATTGAAAATGGGAAGAATAACAGTTAAAAATCTAATCACATACAGCTATCACGGTTGTTATTCGGAGGAGAATGAAATAGGTTCAAAGTATAAAATCGATATATGGGTGGAAGGCGACTTTGAGTCTGCTGAAAAAAATGATTCTCTAGAAAATACTGTTGATTATGTTGCTTTAACTGATATTACCGCCAAAGAAATGTCTATTCCGTCCAAGCTTATTGAGCACGTTGCTAAAAGAATAATCGACAAAATACTGCTTAAGTGGCCGGAATTAAAGTTGGCGGGCCTGACTGTAAAGAAAATATCACCACCCATGAATCAAAACGTTCACTCTGTTGAGTATACAATAGAAAAGACAAGGTAGCCTCTCAAGTTTAAGTTTTATTCAAATTTTATTATGTTTGCAATCTAATTAGGTCGGATGGCCGAGTGGCTAGGCAGTGGTCTGCAAAACCATCTACACCGGTTCGAATCCGGTTCCGACCTCAATTTAACGGCTTTTGTTTTTTTGATTGAAACAAAAAGTTATCAACAAAAAACTAACAATTTCCCATTGTATTTTAATTTTTTTTATTTAACTTGAAGGCGTAGGATTACCCCCATATAATGATTGTTTTCCTGCTTTTTTTAACATAATTGATTGGTTTTTAAGCCTTTACAGGGTTTTTTAATTGCAATCTTTTTTTAATATTTATGATAAAACTATACCCCAAATTCTTAAAAAATTTAGTAGCTATGAAAAATTTTTACATTTCGAGAGTGTTGTCTCTCATGTTTTTTGTTTGTTGTTTTACAATAAACGCACAAGATTTTATTTACACAATAACAGATGCCAACATGACCGTTCAGGTCCCAGCGGATGTTTCTGCCGATGTTATGGAAAGTGGCGATTTGCTTGGAGCATTCTTCACTAACGGAGACGGCGATCTTCAAAATGCTGGATATGCAACCTTTGCGGGCGACCAACTTGCAATCGCAGTTTGGGCATCAGAGGCCGGCGTAGGTAACGGTTTTGCAGCTGGTGAAGATATTCAGTGGATAATGTATGATGATTCTGAGGGCTCGGCAGTTTTCTTAGATGCCGCAATGAATACATCACCACCCTTTTCAGGCACTTTTGTTGCAAACGGCTTTGGGCAGATAACATCATTGTCTGTTCAGCAAGACAGTGGAAGCGCGGGTTGTGCTGATGACGATGGTGCTGTTAGTGCCTTTGGTGGATGTGCAGCTGCTGTTGCTGCACTGGGGTGTGACTTTAACTTTGCAGGAGCTCTAATTGGAGACACTTGTCCAGTAACTTGTGATAATTGCCCATCTGATTGTGCCGATGACGATGTTGCTGTTGCAGCATTTGGTGGATGTTCAGCTGCTGTAGGCGTGCTTGGGTGTGACTTTGTATTTGCTGGTGTGCCGATTGGTGAATCCTGTCCAGTAACTTGTAATTCTTGTGATTCTGGACCGGTTTTGGGCTGTACAGACTCTGGTGCTACTAACTATGATTCTTCCGCTACTGAAGATGATGGTACTTGTACATATCCAGAGCCTGGACCAATGGACTACACAATCACCGACGCAAATATGACTGTTCAAGTAAACGCAAGTGCCATATCTTTAAATGGCTCTACACCACCTGTGGGTTCTGTTTTGGGTGCTTACTACACAAATGATGCGGGTGATCTTCTTAATGCGGGTAACACTACGCTTGATGGTAGTGCTCAATATGCAATAGCTCTTTGGGCTTCTGAGGCAGGTGAAGACAATGGATTTGCGGCAGGTGAGGATATCACCTGGGTTTTAGGTGTTGGCGGAGACCTAATTATAGCAGATCAGGTAACAATGACTAGTACACCACCATTTTCAACTACATTTGTTGCTAATGGATTTGGACAAATAACTGATGTACAGTTCTCAGGAGACGTAACGGTTGATGTCCCTGGTTGTACCGATGGCACAGCATGTAATTATGATGACTCAGCTACAAGTGATGATGGTTCATGTACATATGCTGCTAGTGGATATGACTGTGATGGCTTATGTTTAGCAGACGCAGATGGCGATGGTGTTTGTGATGAGTTTGAAGTTGTGGGCTGTCAAGATAACACTGCATGTAATTATGATGATTCAGCAACAGATGCTGGAACTTGTGACTATGCAGATGCAGGATATGACTGTGATGGCTTA
>PKDT01000013.1 GCA_002863085.1 Flavobacteriales bacterium | reverse complement strand
ATAAATATTTTGTTGTTTTGTATAATAGATTACTAAATTTTTCTCCTCTGATCGTAATTTCTAAAGCAAAGTTATGAAATGTGTATATATTATTTTTCCAAATCAACTTTTTTATGATGTTAAGCACATAAGTGAAAAACATGAAATTTACTTAATTGAAGAGTTTTTGTTTTTTAAACAATATAATTTTCACAAACAAAAAATTGCTTTTCATCGTGCTACGATGAAAAGCTATGAAGACTATTTGATTTCACTAAATCGCACTGTCAACTACATAGA
Organism: Flavobacteriales bacterium; assembly: GCA_002863085.1. Classification (GTDB taxonomy): domain Bacteria; phylum Bacteroidota; class Bacteroidia; order Flavobacteriales; family TMED113. The sequence continues at coordinate 9,218 of PKDT01000013.1, read as the reverse complement.
TTCATCTAATATTTTGTCAGATATTAGAAACTTTGAAAATGAAATAAAAAGAAAAAAAATAAATACCATACGGATTATTGACCCAAATGATGAGTGGTTACTTAGAAGAATAAAAAAAGCATCCCGGAAAATAGAACTAATTATAGACGAAAGTAAACTTTTCATAAACACAAAGAATGAATTGTCATCATTTTTTCGTGAAGACAAAACAACATTTTTTCAAACCACCTTCTACAAACAACAAAGGAAAAAATTAAATATTTTAATCGATGAAGAAGAAAAACCAGTCGGTGGAAAATGGACGTATGATTCAGAAAACAGGAAAAAATATCCGAAAAATAAAATACCCCCAAAAATAAAAAATTATAAAAAGTGTTTGTATTGGAATGAAGCTAAGGAGTATGTTAATTCTAATTTCAGTGATAATTTTGGTGAGTTGAGTTTAATGAAAAAATATCCAATTAACAGAAAGGAGTCATTGGAGTTTTTCAATCAGTTCTTGTCAGAAAGATTCAGTGAATTTGGGGTCTATGAAGACGCTATTTTAAAGGAATCTTCTACGCTCAACCATAGTATACTCTCTCCGATAATGAATGCTGGTATACTAGGGCCTTTAGAAGTTGTTTCAAAAGCCTTAAGCTATTCAAAAAATAATGACATACCGATTAATTCCACAGAGGGGTTTGTAAGACAAATTATAGGGTGGCGAGAATTTATAAGAGGAATGTACATATGCAAAGGAAATTATTCAAGAACTAAAAACTTCTGGAACTTTTCCAGAAAAATACCGAAGACTTTTTATGATGGTACAACAGGAATTGAGCCTATAGATAATACTATTAAAACCATCATTGAAACGGGTTATTGCCATCACATTGAGAGATTAATGGTCTTAGGAAATTTTATGTTATTATGTGAATTTGATCCTGATGAAGTTTATCGTTGGTTTATGGAAGTTTTTATTGACTCATACGACTGGGTGATGGTTCCCAACGTTTATGGAATGACCTTATTTGCAGATGGTGGTACTTTTGCTACCAAACCTTACATTGGAGGATCTAACTACATAAAAAAAATGAGTAATTATGGAAATGGGCAATGGTGTGTAATATGGGATTCTCTGTTTTGGCGATTTGTACTGAAACACAAAGATTTTTTCTTAAAAAACCCTAGAACAAATATGTTAACATTTAGTCTAAATAGAATGAGTCAAGATAAACGTGATTCTTATGTCAAGACAGCGGAAGTTTTTCTAAAAAATTTGTAAATTAAGTATAACATTAAAACTAAACTTTTTTAAAATGAAATATCTGTACTTAATCTTGATTTTAGTATCATCATCTGCTATGTGTCAAAAAAATGACAATAAATATAATAAGCTTCTCAAAGAAAGTCCTTTTAATTACATGTATCCAAAATTTATGGCTGAAGATGCTGCTGAATATTTCAAAGAATTCAATATGCTTTTTTCTGACAAAAGCCCAATAGCCGTTAAAGAGTCAAGACTAGCTGCTGTTTCAGCATCTGCAGCAATAAGGTGTGAGTACTGCATTTCTGCACAAGTTCACCTGGCAAAAGAGGCCGGCGCATCAGATGAAGAAATTAAAGCTGCTATTCAAATTGCAGCAGAAATTCAAAGATTCTCAGTTCTACTCTACGGTAACGAATTTGGACTGGAAAAGCTTAATAAAGTGATTGGTAAAGAATAAAAATATCTTTGAACTATTTTTTTTTCTAATTGAGAAATTGTGGGTAAAATCTGTTTTTGTTTTTTTATTTTTTTAGTAAGCACATTTTATGGACAATTACCTGGAGATACTGAACAGGTAAAAATTAATTACTCAATGGAGTATATTAAAGTTCCAATAAAAATGAAGATATTTAAAAAACACTTACCAAAAGAAATAATACAGTATTATACAAGAACTAGTTCTCGAAATGAAGTGCATTTAAAAACAAAATTTATGAACAAGAACATTCAAAACTCTACAATTTCAGTTACAAGTGAACCTCTTTTAAAATCGTGGACAAAAATTAAAACAAAAATAAATGACAGTATTGTACAAAGCGAATTTATTGAAGAAGATTTATTAGAAAATAACAAAGCTGTTTTTTTGGGCCAAGAAACAAAATTAATAAATGGTTACAACTGTGTCGAGTTCATATTAGAAGACGATTCTATAAAAATAGAAGGCTTTCTTGCTCCTGACATTTCTATTTCTGGCGATTTTCGAAATTATGGTTTACCACTAGAATTCAAAACATCATCAAAAAAAGAAAAATTTATTTTTCAAACTTACTGTAAAGAAATAATTATTGAACCTCTTGATTCGAGTCTGTATATTTTAAATGAAAATTAACACAAGATTAATATTTTTAGATTCTTTATATTTGAATAAAATATTGCACTATGAAAAGATATATACTAATTATTTTTATTCCATTTTTTATAAACGCACAGTCCAGTTATGATATTGATGAAAAATTTCTACACGAAGATAAAAGATCCGTCGGATGTGTTGATTTGGATGATGCACTCATAGATTTAATCTCTATATTTGGCACCCCCTCCTTTCTAGAAAGTTTACTTGGATGTTCCGAAATTATACCAGCACTAGAAATGGGATTTATTTCATCGATTTTACCCTTTGATATACCATTAGACTGTAATACTGACCTTACCCCATTTGGTTATTTTGATATGAATGTTTCCAACATATGTGAGTGTTCATGTCAAAATTTTCTTGACATAGATATTTTAGAACCTAATAACAAAAAACCTATTAAAATTTTAAATATTTTGGGAGCTAGTAATGCTCGTCAAAAAATCAAATTATTTATTTATGATGATGGTTCTGTTGAAAAGAAAATGGAAATTAAATAAAATTATTTGTGAAGAAATATCTATTAGTTCTGGGTACTGTATTAGTTTTTTTTGCTTGCACAAAGGATTCTGAAATCAGGACTATTAACGATAATATAAATCATTTAAATTCCGTCTATGTTGGGGATTGGAATTTTAAAGGAAACGAAATCTCATATACAGGGTACTACGTATATGACTCGCTTTTAAATTCAACTTGGGTATCAGATGTGAATTATACAACAAACTTTAATGATAGTTTGGGCTCAGTTGAATTAGGGTATAATATAAACGAGTTAGTTTTTAGATATTGCGAGGCTTGTAAACCTGTAGTTTACAGCCTTGAAGATAGTGGTATGGTATATTCTGAAAAGTTTGGAGGATTTATCGGATGGACAATTACAGATTCAACATTTTATAATGTTGTTAATCCTGGACCCCCTGGATATTCCACCAGTTACTCAACATATAATATTGAAGGGTGGAAATTAAATTAGACAAAGAATTAAAATTATTTACAAATAACATGCATCAATTGAGACCCAACATTATTCTCCATACAAACAAAGATTATTATATAAAAAAAATACTTGTATGCTTTCTGTTTCCACTTTTAATGATTAGTCAGACACCGTGCTTAGATGCAGTAGCAAATGCGAGTGGATTAATAGGAGAGTTTATTCCACAATGTGAAGATGATGGCTCATACTCTCCGACTCAATGCTGGGGAAGTACAGGCTACTGTTGGTGCGTTGATGTAAATGGGGTTGAAATTCCAGGAACTTCTTTGGGCCCAGGAGAAGGAATTCCTGATTGCAATGAACAACAGGGGACATTAAGTGTTTTATTTATTGGTAACAGTTATACGTCTAGTAATAACCTAACAAACATTATTTCAAATATTGCTAATTTAATGGGCGATGAACTATATGTTGAAAAAAGTTTAATTGGTGGGGCGACACTACAAAATCATTTAAATAATAATTCAACTACTGAGCTGATAGAATCTGGAATTTGGAATCATGTAGTTCTGCAAGAACAAAGTCAGTATCCATCATTTCCATTGTGGCAAGTTGAACAGGATGTTTTTCCTTATGCAACTCAATTAAATTATTTAGCTAACCAGTATAATGCTTGTAATAATACTATTTTTTTTATGACTTGGGGCAGAGAAAATGGTGATTATAATAATTGTGAAAATTGGCCCCCAGTTTGCACTTATGAAGGAATGGATGATTTAATAAGAGAAAGATATTTAACTATGGCAGAACAAAATAGTGCTTCGATTTCTCCAGTAGGAGCAGTCTGGAGATATATACGTGATTTTAATTATGAAATTGATTTATATAATTCTGATGGCAGCCATCCATCTTACCTTGGTTCATACGCAGCTGCAGTATGCTTTTACACAACTCTATTTCAAAAAAACCCGCTAGAAATTAACTGGACTTACGATCTTGGTGTGTCAGAATTTAACCATGAAATAATTATACAGGTTGTTAAAGATGTTGTTTATGATAATTTAGATGAATGGAGTATTCAATCAAATGATATAGACTCCGATGGAGTTTGTAATAATCTAGATAATTGTCCCGAAAGCTTTAATCCAGATCAAGAAGATTTAAATAACAATAATGTTGGTGACCTTTGCGAAGAAAGTTCAACTATATTAGAAGAGCTTCCTAAAAAAAGACTAGCAAAAGTTGTAGACATTTTCGGAAGAAGGACATTCAACGGATGTTTACAAATTCGTGTCTATGATGATGGCTCCGTTAAAAAAGTTTATACAATTAATTAGAAGCTATATAGCACTTTTATAATCCTGATAAAAGTTTTGACTCAACTCTGAATATGTCTTGTAACTTATTAACTAAGATTGTTCAACTGGTCGAACATTAACAGCCCTTTTTCCCCTTGGGTCTTCAGCTAATTCAAATTCAACAACATCTCCATCCTTTATCTGTTCTGTGAGCCCAGTGGAATGAACGAAATAATCTTTTCCGCTAGTTTCTTCACAAATAAAGCCAAAACCTTTATTGTTATTAAAAAATTTTACAGTTCCTTTTTCCATTTTATAATTTAGGTTTACTAAAGTACACAAATACTTTTTATAAACAATTATATATGCGTTTTTTAAAATATTAATAATTGTTTTGAAATAGGCGGTTTTAAATTGTACTATAATGATTCGATCGTATTTAAAGCCTTCTAATATGAATATTTTAGGTGCTTGATACTTTCACCGTTATTTTTAATTTCAATTAAAGACTCAAATCCGATTTTCAAATGTTCTTCTATATAGTTTTTATCAACTTTTTTATCGCTTTTTTGTGTTTTTATTCCACTAGCTATCATTGGTTGATCTGAAACTAATAAAAGAGCGCCAACTGAAATTTGATTAGCAAATCCTGCAACAAAAAGAGTCGATGTTTCCATATCAATTGCCATAGCTCTAATCTTTTTAAGATAACTTTTAAAGACCTTGTCGTGCTCCCAGACTCTCCTGTTTGTTGTATAAACTGTTCCTGTCCAGTAATCTCTGTTGTTTTTTCTAATAGTCGTAGAAACAGCTCTCTGTAGTTTGAAGGCTGGTAAAGCCGGAACTTCTTTTGGAAGATAGTCGTCTGAGGTCCCATCTCCCCTTATTGCAGCAAGTGGAAGTATAAAGTCACCTATTTTGTTTTTTTTCTTTAACCCCCCACACTTACCTAAAAACAAACATGCCTTGGGTTTAATTGCAGTTAATAAATCAATTATAGTAGCTGCATTGGCACTTCCCATGTTAAAATTTATAATCGTAACTCCATTTGATGTGGCATATGGCATTGGTTTGTCCAGTCCTCGTATATCTGTGTTATATTTTTTTGAAAAAACTTCAAGATATTTATGAAAATTAGTTAGTAAAATATATTCTCCGAAATCCTTTAATTTAGCGCCTGTATATCGAGGCAACCAATCTGAAACAATCTTAGATTTAGTTATTGTCATATTATAAATTTAATTAAAATATATTATTAGCTAAAAGATTTCGATTTCCTAAATGTCAAATCACTTGATTCCAAATAAAAATTTCTAACAAATTTTGAAAGATTTGAACTATTTCAATTATTATTAGAAGTGGTATATTTATTTATGAACAAATTTTTCGGCCTTTTTTTACTATTCCCAATTTTAGCTTTGTGCCAAAATAATAGTCTGCCCAAAAACTACATATCTATTGGTTTGTTTGATCATAAAAATGGATTCAGCGCAATTAGTTACTCAAGGTCTATTTTAAAAAATAAAGACCATGAATTGTTTTGGGGGTGTGGGTCTATGATTATGTTTAGCACTCTTACAATGGGCTATAAAGGATATTTTATTAAATCATTTGCTGACGGCTTTTATGTTGCTTCTCTGCAAAAAATATATGGAATGGCAGGCGGCCCATATTCGGTCTTTTTGTCAGTTGGAATTGAAAAAAAAATTTGGAAAGTTTTATTTATAAATGCAGGAATTAATATAAATTATTTGTTAGATGACCTCGAACTTTTGGCTTTTCCCTCACTTAACATAAATATAAGACTATAAATTATCACATCTTTATAAATATTAAATCGCTGATGTTAAGGTTTAATAAAAATTTGTTCTTTTATAATTATATTTGCAACATGATTTTTTTTATAGATTCTGCTGACTTAAATGAAATTAGGGAATTAAACGACCTCGGTATAATTAATGGAGTAACCACAAACCCCTCTTTAATGGCAAAAGAGGGTATCGTTGGTGCCAATTCGATTTTAGAACATTATCAAGAAATTTGTAATATTGTAACAGGTGACGTCAGTGCTGAGGTGATTTCTACAGAGTATAAAGATATCATTGAAGAAGGTCACAAACTTTCTGAAGTTGATAAAAAAATCGTTGTTAAAATACCAATGATAAAAAATGGCTTGAAAGCTCTGCATTATTTTTCTAAAAATAGAATAAAGACTAATTGTACCCTGGTTTTTTCAGCTTCACAAGCATTGTTAGCCGCAAAAGCGGGAGCAACTTATGTCTCTCCGTTTATGGCTAGGCTCGATGACTGGGATAAAAAAACTTGCTCGAGTTTTGAAATGCTTTCCGATATCAAAACCATTTATCAAAACTATAATTATAATACTAAAATATTGGGAGCATCGATTCGAAATAAAGATTACATAATCAAATGTGCTAAATTAGGTGCAGATGTGATAACTGCCCCTTTCAAATCACTAATTTCACTAATTGATCACCCGTTAACAGACTCAGGTTTAAAAAAATTTATTGAAGATTTTAAAAATTTTAAAACGTTAAATTAAATATTTAACCTGTACTTATTTTGTAGTATCAAACCGGTATATTTGAAATATGAAAAACCTTTTATTGCTGATTATTATTCCACTTTTAAACCTTGGACAGGTATCTACAATAACTGGTGATGTTGATTGTAGCGGAGAGGTGAATTCGGAAGACGCCTCATTAATTCTTCAGTTTATAACTAATGTAATTGAGGAACTTCCATGTCAATATAATATGACGGGATTAACGCCAGAACAACTACAAGAAATAATTAATATGATGGATGACCAGCTAAACATTACTCAAGTTGGAGGTGGCAACAATTACCCCAAAATGATATCAAGCATTTCAAATGAGACAATGTATTTGAGTGAGGCTTTTATTTACTGTGCTGAATTAGAAGAGGGTGGGTATACCGACTGGTTTTTGCCCAACTATGATCAACTAGCCTACTCTATAAGTGGAGGGTGTGAATATCCTGACGCAAGAACAGAAAACCACTTATGGACATCACAAAAAGACCCAGGATCTGTTGGAAACTATGCGGTTATAATCAGAGAGTCTGGTAATGACAATAGCACGCTATCATACAGTTACGGTCAAGAAAAATGTCGATGTGTTAGATTCGGAGAAGGGGAAGCAATTAGCAACTCAGACTCCTCATCCAATTCGTCGGGCGCTGGCTCTTCAATATTAGCAAATTTCGAACAGCCTATTTCCATGATTGGGCCTATGTATATCGCAGAGGACTTTCCTGAATTTAATCACATAAATGATGATCAAAGCAATGGCAGTTATACCTATGGGGGGTGGTCATTACATTATCATAATGCTATCAGATTTTGTGGTGAGTTAAATTACAATGGTTTTAGTGACTGGTTTTTACCCTCAGTAAATCAAATTTTGTATTATTTAGCAAATAACAACTCTAATTATCTGGGCATTAGTAACTTGTCTAATTTAGCAGCCGACAACTATTCTATAGAGTTTTGGTCAATAACTGACACTGGTGACTCTGACTCAGGAGCATCCCCGAATTACAAGTCTACTTTTTTCATCTTTAATAATAGTGCCACTGTGACAAACTGGGATGGAGCTGTGACAGACGTTGCAAATCAACTTAGCTATATTGATTCTCAACCAATTAGTGCTCGTCGCTTCTGTTTCTGTGTTAGATAAATAAAAAATAAAAGTACACATCTTCAATAGATTATTTTATATTGACACCCAACTTCACTTATATAAGATCCTGATAAAGCGTTTGCACATTTTTTACCCATCATTTATAAAAAATCAATTCTGTAATAAGTCACCTATCTAAATTATATATTATAGTGACCTCCTCTCAATCAATACTAAAACCACTATATTTAAGTAAAATTTAATACTATGGAATTACCTAAAATATATAGCAAGTCTCCAATCGCAGTAGACGCAATTAAAAATAAAAGATACGCTTGGTGCTCTTGTGGCTTATCAGACAAACAGCCCTTTTGTAACGGCGCACACAGAGGTTATGAATTTGTTCCGAAAATATTTACTGAAAGTGAAGACAAAATAATCTACCTATGTAATTGCAAAAAGACTTCTAATCCTCCCTACTGTGATGGAACACATAATAAAATCTAAACTATGAAAAAATTCTTATTGCTATTTATTATTCCTTTTTTATGTTTTGGACAAATTGTGGCAACTGAAGATTGTAATTCAATTCCTGATCCAGGCAAATGCTTAGCATATTTTCAAACGTTTTATTTTGATCAAACCACCTCTCAATGTGAAGAGTCATACTGGGGCGGATGTGATGGGTTTGTTCCCTTTTGGACACTAGAAGATTGTCAAAATAGTTGTGAAAATAATTCATTTATCCAAGAATTATCAAATACGAGAGTCATTTTAAAAAAATTAGATATTTTGGGAAAAGAAACCACTAATAAAAAGGCTTTCAATTGCACATCTATGATGATGGTTCTGTGGAGAAAAAATATCTTATAAAATAAAAGCACCCACTTTCGTAGATGCTTTATCTGTTGCTCCCCCTTCTGGACTTATT
>PKDT01000065.1 GCA_002863085.1 Flavobacteriales bacterium | reverse complement strand
ACTTGCATTTTATTTGCAAATCTGATCTCGCGCGCGCGATTTGTGCCACAATGTTTGTATAAAAATACGTTCAGTTGACCTCAACAGATCCATTCGCCCAGGACAAAGTAACTTGTCCAACCTGGTCATTCACCTTATCTTCTGCTTTATCTCGAACTCCAAGTGGCTGCATTTGTCTTATATGTTTATCCATATGATCTGCTTCTAATCTTCTTCGTTGTACTTCTGCCATTGCCAGCTTTGGATCGCCTGGTAAAGGCATCTTAACCAGGTCAAGTATCTGATCCCTCATGACTTCACATTGCAATGCCCTGGCTCTTCTATATTGAGTATGAGCATCGTCATTCTCCTGGACAAATCTAAGTACAGTTCGATAGCTTGGTAAAGATGCAGCTTTACAAATCTTTGTTAAGCTTTCTCCCTCAGCTATTCGATTGCAGATCTCTTCCATCTGTTTTTTTGTAACTCTTAATTTAAAAATCTTTGCCATATAAATAAATAGCCTGGGATCTACATCAACCAGGCTATTCCTTAACTACTACTACTACTATTTTTCCAAAAACCACCAAGCTATTTGTCTAGATTAATTCTTAGGCGAAATTCATCTTTAATAGGTAGCGACAAAATAGCTTAGCTTATCAAAAAAGATAGCTTTTTTAGGACAATCGGTCAAGCAATTTGATTTTAAAAATATTTTTTTAACTTTTTTTTGTTTATGCTATTGACTTTTAAAGTCATAGGTCCCATATTAATAGTAGATGATAAATTTAGAAATAACCGGGACCGCCAATCATGGTGGTCCTTTTTACTTTTATGGAGGAAAAATGAGTTGTTTCGTAGTAAATCCCAAGCACATCGCTCAGATGGTTGCTTGGTATTACAAGCACGATGGTAACAACATTGTGCTTAACAATGGTCCGTTGCCGGAAGATGCAGCGGTCGAGTTGGCCTGGACAAACCAAGCTGCCTGGCATGGTTCTTTCTTCGAGAGCGAGAGAGCGCAGAAAGAAGCCGAAGCTTACGAGTTCGAAGTTATCAAAGAGTTGGATGCTTTGAAAGCTGGGCCTAATAATTGGAACTTAGCTTACAAGCCGGACACAAAGTTAGGCTTGGCTGAGATATGGCAGATGACCAAGTGTTATCAGTATCAAGCGATGGATGCTGCTGATTGGGCCAAGACCAAGGCCAAGGTTTGGACCGACAACTTGTTGAGTCATGTTGGAAACAAGATGGCAGAAGCAGCTGGTCCTAAAGTTAGATGGGAGTACAAATAGTGGCTTTTGCTTTGACTAACTATGATTGGAACAATGCCAAGGGACCTTGTTGTGGTGTCTTGGCTTGTGCCATTGCTGCTCAAAGACCTTTCAAGGATGCTTGGGATTGGTTCAAGACCTGGGGCAAGAGATGTAGTCACCATAGCTGGAGAGGTAGGACCTACCATAGTGACTATGACAAGTGGTTCAAGTTTGCTGGGATCAAGACGATCCACAGATGTTATGCCAGGTATACTCTTGGCATGTGGCAAGCAAGATATGCAAAACCAAATGTCCCATACTTTGTTCGAACAACCGGCCATGCTCAGATTGTTTACAATGGCATGGTCAGAGATCAGAGCGGAGTTATCCCATTGAGAAAGTTTTGGGGCAGAAGAAAATATGTCGGAGATGTTTGGGAGATCCAGGTCGATGACAAAACCTGGCAGACTTTTGGTTTGCCATTATTCGATTACAAAGGAGGTAAGTAATGAAAGTAGGAACTGAAATGATTGGGGATTGGGGAGCAATGATCCCCTTGAGTTATGGAAAGATAACTAAGTTTGATCTTTTCGATGTGTTTATTGCCTGGGATGATATGCCAGGTTCTGTAAGATACAAGTACTCAGATATCAATGTCGGTCAAGGCGGAGGTGTTGGGATTGGTGTTTACACCAAAGAGTTCTATATGTTTCCGGATGGAGTAACAAAGTAATGAAAAAAAGATTAGTTCATGGAACTCCGATCACACCAAAGAGGTTATTGCCCCAGCTTAGGGGCCATAGCTTCTGTGTTTCTTTTATGCACCCGGAGCAGCTTGAAGATTGTATCAAGCTTGTTGGTAAAGATGAGGTGTTGATCTTAGACAATGGTGCTTTTACTGCCTGGAAAAAAGGTATCAAGCTTGATGATACCTGGTGGGAAAAATATTATGCCTGGGCAAATGATGCGATGGATCGTTGCCCTAATGCAGTTTGTGTGATACCGGATGTTATCAATGGTAGTGAGCAAGAAAATTTAGAGTTGATTGCCAAAGCTATCAAAGGTGGCAAGATCAAGTATCCGGAAAGAGCGATGGCGATTTGGCATTTGAATGAATCAATGGGAATGTTAGAAAAGTTGTTTGCTTGTTTTAACTTTGTTGGTTTCGGCAGCTGCCAGGAGTTTGATGTTGCCAGGAACAAACCTGGTAGTCCTTACATGAGAAAGATCAGCGAAGCTTGGGCCAACATGAAGTATTGGTCTTTCAAGTATGCCAAGGATAGACCTTGGATTCATATGATGAGAGGTTTGGGAGTTCTTCACAAGATTGGTTTTGATAGCGCTGATAGTTGTAACATTGCTATGAATCATTGGAGAAACAAAAATACTGTGGTCCACCATGTAGCGCAGTTTGCTGATAGATTAGCTGCTAAAGTTAATCACCAGGAACTTACTGAAATGCCTTTGTTTTGTAATGCAGCTTAACTAACGCATCCTGGTATCTTCTTTTGACAATCCTGGGATCATTGAGTCCCAGGATTTTTGCTATCTTGGACCATCTTGGTCCTCGATCACGAAAAGCAGCTGAGTGTGCTACTGCCCATATCAGCTTCCGCTCTTCCTGGTCAGATAGTTCTATCGTATATGTTATAGCTTTTTCCCACCTGGAGATCTCATCCGGTGTTGCTTTGATAACTGGAGTCCTGGTTGTTGAGTAACCATAAGCTGACCATTCTTGAAGATGATCCGGCCAATTGCTCATCTTTTGTTTTCGTATGGGATAAGGCAGCTTTCTCTCAGTTGTTGCAGCTTCTATAAAAAAGTCATGGAGTTCACTTATGTTCATCGCGAAGCTTTCTATCCATGTGGAATAACCAAGCAAGTTTCCCAATCTTGCCCAGGCTTTCTAATTGTTTTTGAAAGTGTAAGTATTCTACCCTGGAGTACATCGGTCGGAGTTTGTTTAGCACTCGAATTTCCAGCTGAGAAATTGGATTAGCTTTTCCTTTCTTCTTAGCTAAGCTATAGCTAAGCTTAGCATTTTTAGCTATGTTCTTAGTTAATATATTTATTTTTTGTTGATTGCTAAGCTTTGCGCTAATCTTAGCATTGTTGGCTTGTGAAAAAATTTTACGATCACTTGTCATATTTTGTCAACCCCATTTTTAAAAAAACATAATTCGCCAGGTCATAACCATGATCCGGATCCGCATCACCAAGCCATTCTCGTATCATTTTCATGACCTTTAAAAACTCTACTGCATCTGTTGATTCAAACTTTTGTCCAGGCTTCAGCTTGCCCTGGGATTCTAAATAAATATGAAATACTTGCGCGATTTGTTCATACAAAACTTTGTAACTACCAAGCTTGCTACCGCGCTGCTTTAAAATATCAGCTGCTCTTTTTGCATGATCTTCCGGATTCATTCTAACTTGCCCCGCAAGATTAATTTATTCTGTAAAAACTCATCTACCTCTTCCAGGCTTCTGCAAACTTGATACTCGCAACCAGCCGATAGCAGCTGCTGCTCGATAAGCTTTTGACTCTTGCTTTGGTATGTCTTGGGACTAGACCTTTTTAATTCTATAAAAATAGCCAGCGGTTTTTCTGCCCAGGTATCTTCAGCTGGTGCAAAGATCTCGATATCCGGCCAGCCTGGTTTTGTTCCCATTCTCTTTTGCTTCAGCTTGTAAGATACATGCCTGGATCCCTCGTTTGGTGAGTGATGCCATATCGTACAAAAAGGCAGCATCTGATCCAGGTATGCTGCAACATGCAAATGCAGCTGCTCTTCAGTTTCTGCGAATGATAAAGTCATTCGGTGTCACCGCTGATTTTGTTAGATCTAAAATTTTACTCATGTTTTTTGGTCCAGGTGTTTGGGCCTGGGGATTATCTAATGGTAAACACCACCTACGAATCATCGTAGCTTCTTTAAATCCCAGCTGATTAGCAAGCTTTCGATAAGATAAATTGTTTTTCTGTCGGTATTCTTCCAATGTCATGACTTCTAAAGTAAATTATACGACTTCATAAGTCAATAATCGCACATAAATATTTTCAACTTGACTTTTAAAGTCGCATCGTTTTAATATCTTCGTACATTTTAACGGAGGATTTTGTGAACTTAAAAGATTTTAAGCTGGATGCGCCTAGTTTTGCGCAACGATTTGATTACTTATGGCACAGTAATCCTAAATCCAAACCTCGATCTAAAACAATATTTGATAAAGTTCATATCAGACCTATTGTTTCAAAGGCTTGGGAAGAGATTATAGATGCTGATACACCACAAACTGCAAGGATATTATCTGAAAAGATTGTAAATCATTTAGATTCATCCAGGAATGGATCTGACAACGCGAATATGGCTTGTGGAAGAGCAGTTCAAACTGCTTGTGATAAAATACTCATTGATAACTTTGAACCCGCTAGGGCCTACGATGAAGCCAGGGATCAGCTATCACAATTCAAACCTCGATGGTGGGATGATGGCATCGATGAGAAAAAATTTGAAAAATATTCTGATGTTGAGTTCGAAGCAGTAATTAATACTGCAACTGAGGGACTTCGTGAAGCAATGTCAAAAGACAATACGATCATCGGAGAAACAGATTATATTAGAAAGTGGCCTGGTTTAGATATTCCATACAATACCAAACCGGATTACAACAGACGCGGAGATCTTAAAACTAAATGGTCTAGGATCTCCTCAACCTCAAAGAGCGGATTTAGCGCAGCTAGTTTGCCAAAGAATCTCAATGGCCCTTTTGAACAATCAGCCTTGTATCAAGTTGCTGGCTTTTGGGCATGCAATGGTAAGCTGCCCCCGTTCTTGGTCTATGCCAATGCAAACGATTATAGAATATTTAACCAGGATAATTGTGAAGAGTTGCAAGATGAAAACCTGGAGAGAATAGTTAAAAATGCAACCAGGATATTGAAAGTAACTGAGATGCACTTAAAAAATGCTAATTCAAAACAAGATTTATTTGATGGTATTGATATTGATTTCAATGACATTGCCTGGAATGAACCACCAACATTAATTAAAGAAGCAAAAAAAGTATGGGGGATTACATGGTAGTCCCAGCAAAACTTGTAAAACTTTTGAAAGAGTTAAACCTTGATGAGAGAGAAGCTTTGTGGAAGCTGCCACAAAACGGGCAGCTGATAATAAAACATTTTGCCCTGGAAAGAGTTGCAGCACATCTTAATATTGAATTTGATTTACCTACAATCATAGAATCTTCTGCAAAAGATAGGATCTGCATACTTATAGTTGAGGGAAAACTAGGCGATAAACGCGCCTGGAGTGTCGGAGAAGCTGCTCCATACAATATTGATAAAGGTAAACACCAACAACCTTACCCCTATGCTATGAGCGAAAAAAGGGCCAAGGATCGCTGCATATTAAAACTTATAGATTTACATGGTGAGGTGTATTCTGAGGATGAGGTAAATGAGGATCCAGTTCCGATGCCAAAACCCGCTGAAGATAATATTATAAAAGAATTGAATAAACTTACATCTGAAACTCAGCTGATGACCTGGTTTAAAAACAACCAGGAAATGCTGAATAAGATGCAGCAAAGTGACAATGAAAGATACAAAAAAATAGATCTTAAATTTGGAGATCAATTAGTAGAAGCTAGAAAAATAGGAGGACAACATGGCTAATAGACCACAATTTTCAAATGCAAAAATTAAAATTGCAAATACAATCATGGCAGATGCTGAAATGGGAGGGCAAAAGATCAAAGCTTCAATATGGCTGAACTATGACAATGGCTGGGATGATTCATCTAACAAACCTTTTCCACCAACAGAAGAGCAGATGAAGAAGATTCAAAGCATACATGAACAGATGCACGAATTTTGTGATGGTAAACCAATGGAGTTGTCCTTGCAGCTGCAAGACTCAAATAATAATAATCAGAGTATGTCCAGGGCAAAGATGTTTTTAAATCCTCTTGATAAAGAAGAAAAGATCCTGGATGCACCAGCTGAAAATAAACCAGCTACTGAAAGCGCATTTGATAAATTAAGGAATCAAAACACTACTTATTAAAAGGTAATGTTTCTCAGATCGTTAGCAAGCTTCTCTTTTTTCTTGGCATCCTGGATCCAATGACCATAAACTTTTGTCGTGGTAGATATGTCATTGTGTCCCATAAGATTTGATACTGTCCATATATCGTCACCAAAATAATCAAGCATCACACTTGCATAGTAGTGTCTGAGATCATGCCATTTAATAGCATTGATACCGACCGCCTTAGCTGCCCTTTGTAACCTATGTTTGTAATAAGTATTGTGATAAGGATTGCCACACTTTTGACCAAACACCAGGCTCTTGGGATCCGGTCTACCTAACTTGAAATAAAACTCTTTAAGCTGCTGCACCAGGTCAACCTTGAGAGGAATGATACGATTACCGGTCAATGTCTTTACGTTAGCAACACCAACCTCTCTTTTATAAGATCTATTGATTGTAACCTCATTCGTATCAAAACTAATTTTGTCCCAGGTCAATGCAGCTAACTCACCAGCGCGAACTCCGGTCATGATAGAGAATTGAAAAGCTAGATAAGTCTGACGATCGTAAGTCTTTTTTATCTGCTCACCAATAATATTAATATCATATGGATTTATTTTCTTCAGCTGGGATTCAAGATCGTCACCACGAATATTGTCCAGCTTCATAGCCTTGAAAGGATTATCAGATCGACAACCACAAGCTATAGCAAAGTCCATAAGCTTGTTAAAAACAGTTCGCATGTTTCTCAATGTCTTGATACTCCTCTTACCTCTACGACCACCATTCTCCAGCTGCTCCAGGATCTGAAACTGACAATGACCAGTACTAAGATTACGAACTAACATTTTAGAAAGAGATTTATTATCGACCTTACATTCTAAAAGCACTTTGATTATTTCTTCCTGGTCATAAAAATAACCAGGTAAGATCGCGCCTTTTTTCATGCGATCGTATTCATACTTGAAATAACTTCCAGGTAAAAGTTTTTTAGGATCTTTTGAAAATTTGCCAACTAACTTTGCAAAGTTCAAAGAATTGTCTTTTCTTATCTTCATTGATTACACCTCCGTATATTATTAATATTGGCATCTTGACCTAAAAAGTCAAGCATCATATCCCGTAGGTGTATTTGGTAGGTTTTGTGTGATTTTGTTAAAATTGAGATTATTTAAAGGCCCATAGCCGGCCGCTGAGTGGGGGGAAAGGTATAGCCTGGTATGATTATACCCCTATTTTTTCTTCAAAAGGTCTTTATCGGCCTTTCTTGCACCGCCTTTTCCGGTAACAAAAGATCTTACTCGGCCCATTGCCCAAGCTGCTTGACTAACCTTTGGTCTGCTACCACTCGAAAAGTATGCAGCCGCACCTCGTTTATAAACTCGATCTAAAGTTGCTTTTGAGAATCTTGATGCACCAGGTATTGATGAATATTTACCACCGGATTTTTTCTTGGTTGGTTTTTTTGCCATTAAGACTTGCTCCTTTTTTTACTGATACGATTCATCATTGCCGGTGTTAATTTTCCCTGGCGATATAATTTTGCAGTTCGTAAAATTTCTTTTTCTCTTGCCTTTGGATTTTTTGCACCAGCTACATATTTTTTAGGAACACCTTTTTTAGTTTTGGGAACCGGTGCAAATTTTCTTTTTGTTGTTTTTCTCATCGCTTCTTTTTCTTCATAACTTTTTTTGCAGTTGTAGAATTACGAAGCTTCTTAAAATCAGCTGCATCGATCTTCTTACGATTACCACCAATTGCAGCTAACTTTTTTTGTTTGGATGAATATTTAGAAAATGGCATTATTTTTTCTTCGGCTTCTTGCCCATCTTCTTCATAGACATAGCAGTAGCTGCTTGCTTCTTCATCTTAGCAGACTTTGCTGGTTTCTTTTTTCCATAATGTCCTGGCATAATAAATCTCCTTTCACCATTTAGTTTTATTGGCCCAGTAAGCTGCGGACATTTTGCCCTTAGCTATATTCTTGGCATGTCTTGCCTTGAAATTTTTTGCTCTTTTTGTCATTGTTCGATCACCGGTCTTGCCTTGTTGACCAAACCGAATTGTTTTAATTTTGTTTCCCTCTTTTGCAACAACAATATGAGATTTTGTTTTATGACCTGGAGTTCTCTTTGGTTTGTTAAAACCTTTTACACCGGCCCTTTTTAATCTAGGATCTGTCATCGATCAAACCTGGTCTATATTTATTGACACGATCGTAAGTTAATAATTGATACCTGGGATCTTCTTCGACATAGCTGCAATGGATCCATCCAGTATTACCACCAGTAAAACATTCTAGGATCAGCTGATCGAATACAAGATTGTCTTTGATCCACAAACATAAATCATAGTTTGATACACCAGGGACTTCAAAGTCTGCTGCTAATCCTTGGCAATGTTGCGACTTAACTGAACTGCCAACCGCAGCTGACAACTCGTGACAACGATAACCACTTGATACTATGAATGGTCCAAACCTATCTCGAATAGGCTGTAAAATATTTTCACATAAAAGTTTGAGATTCTTTTTTTGCTTTGGATTTGGTGTGTTATCAATGCCTTTACGTTCAGCCATTTGACTTTTAACAAGTTCTGCCAGGCTAAAGTTTTTAGAAAGCTGCATTACTTTTTCCTTTTAGCAGTCATTGCTGCCCTCTTGAATTGTGCAGCAGTTGGCGCACCCTTTGCACCTTTTTTCCTCATTGTTCCACCGCGCTTTCTTTTCGCGTGGATGTTTGCATACAAACCTCGTCTAACCATTATTTTTTCCTCAACATCTTTGCAGCCTGGCCTACACCTTTGATGCCAAAGCTTGCTGATATAGCTATAAATAAAAGGTATTGATACCAATCCGGCAAAGTTGCTAGGACCTCGAATCCCTCTTTGACATATTCTTTCATGCCAGGAATAAACACCAATATTGCTGGAGCCAGCAGCACCACCAAAGCAAACTCATCTTTCCAGCTATTGTCTGTGGCATCGGCCATCTTGCCCTCCCAGGCTACCTCACCAGCTGCAACCTTTTCAGCAACTGTTGCCCTGGCTTTTGCTTCTGCGACCTTAGCTTGTCCATCTGCTTTTGTTTTTTCGACTTTGTTTTCTAACCAGGAAGATGCAAGATTCCCAGCTATTGATAAAAAATTTAACATTAAAATAACCTCTCGCCTTTGTTCACAAGTGTTGCCTTACACATACATTCATATTTGCGAACTTGCTCGCCAAGCTGCATAACCTGGCCATGTAATCTTTTCTTAAAATAAGTACAATTATTGACGTTTGAAAATTTTAGATCGCCACTATACTGCAATGGATCCGTTAAAAAACACATCAATATAAATGCAGCTTTCATATAACACCTTTTCTTCTCATTATAAATAAACCAGCAACCAGCAATCCGGTTACCAAAGAAATACACAAAACCCAAAGAGTTACCTTTAACAATAAATCTTCAAGTTCTCTTTTCTTTTTTGCTCGTTTATCAGCTGCTTCTTTCCTGGATCTTCGGGCCTCAGCACAATACTTCATGTAATCTGCATACAAACCTGGTCTGCCATATAGCTGCATAAATTCACGCAGCTGCTCTTTCTTTGCTCTGATTTGTTCCAGGGCCATGAACTCTTCCAGGTCATTATCTGATTTACCTAGAAAAGTTGTCCATACACTATTTCTTTTTTTGTGTAGATCTTGTTGCAGTTGATCTTCTGCCTGGACAAATTTCGAGATTGCCGATCCAGCTGAAGCAATTTCTCTCCCGTTTTCTATAGTTTTTTTTATTATCGCAAAAGCGCTATTCGCTGCCACTAACATTTCCAGCAAAATATCACCTCACTTACTTAGCACCTTATCAAGTTTATCTTCTAATCTATGTAACGCATCCATTAATTTTGTGATGTCATCTCTTACATCGTCTTTTCTTGCATAGTTATATGCAATCTCTTCCCTTGTTTTCGATAACAATATTTGTTGTCTTTTAACCTCAGAAAACATTTTATTAAATGCCCAGGCAAAAGGCATCAATACAAGAGTTATGATCGCTGACCATATTGTAGCAACATCAAGTTCCATACTATTGCTTTATCTCA
>PKDT01000074.1 GCA_002863085.1 Flavobacteriales bacterium | reverse complement strand
TTCGGTAATTCTGAAATTATAAAACCAGACCCGCCCTAGCTACCACAAACAGTTAGTAATTTATTAAAAGTGTTAATTTCTCAAACGTTAACCTATACGGGCACTAAAATTTAGTTATATTGTTATAATATTGCAAATAAATTTAAAATAAAAGAATGACAGATAAAGAAAAAATTGATGAACTAAAAAAATTGATTAAAACAATAAAAGAACATCTTGATACTGAGTGCTGTCAAACATTGATGGATGCAGACTCTCTGTCAGCTCAAATTGAGGACACTCTCAGAAATATTTAGCAAATTGTTTTATTAATTTTCTTGTGTTAATGAATCTTGTAACTTTTTCATTTCTACACTTTTTTTTGCCATATCTAGCTTGTAATAAATCTCTTTAAGAGCTGTAACTATAGAAAGATTATTTGAATCAATTTCGAGACATTTTTCAAGATGAGGAAGTGCTTTTGAATATAAAGAGTTAATTTGCTTTTTGTATTTTTCAAATTGAGTCTTTTGTTTGTAGCTTAAAGCATTCTTTTTTTCAATCAAATCAATAGTTTGATCTAGGTATAAACTTGCTAAATTGTTATATGCATCAAAATATTTTGGATCAAGTGAAATTGCATTTTCGAAAGAAGATTTTGACTTTTCAAAATTACCTATTTGATTGTATGTATTACCTAAAAC
The DNA here is from genome assembly GCA_002863085.1 of Flavobacteriales bacterium. Lineage (GTDB taxonomy): Bacteria > Bacteroidota > Bacteroidia > Flavobacteriales > TMED113. The sequence goes on along the minus strand of PKDT01000074.1, from coordinate 10,405 downwards.
TAAATGTAAAATTGGATTGTCAGGGTCAGACATAACAGCGTTATCTAAACTTTCTAGTAGAAGTTCATTGTCGCCAGATGCTAGGTAAAAATTAACCTCGGAAAAGATGATATCTTTTGATTTTGGAACTGATTTTCTTGCAGTCTTTATTGCCTCAAGTTGTAAATCAGAATTACCCATTTTGTCATATGCATCAATCAACCTTTTGTGAAACCTCTCGTCAGCTGGGTCTAGTTCAATAAGAGACTTTGACCACATGGCAGATTCGTCATATTTTTCACATTGATAGGCCATTAAAGATGCATTGTACATATTAAAGGTGTCAACTTTTTGAATTGACGGTGAGGAATTTACAGAAATTGCTAAACTAAATTTCTCAAGAGCAGACTCATAATTTTTGTTTTCATAGTCATTGTATGCTCTATCTTGAATGAAGTATGCACAATTTTTTAGTTGTGATGCAGATTTTTTAGAAAAAGATGCATCTACTTTAGAATCTTCAATGAAAGAATTTGTAGCTATATTCAAAAACCCAAAGGAGTCAGGGGATTCAATGTTCTTTTGATATCTTTTGAGATAGATAAGTCCCTTATAGTGATTAAACTTTGATAAGAATTTTGGTTTTAGAGTTGCACCATTATTAATTTTAGTGTCAGCTATATCAATCCACTTAACTGCTGATTCTAAATCATTATGCTTGTCAAGTGCAATTACAGCGCTTGTTATCTCCATTTTTTGAGCTTTAAAATTAAAAGCTAACATAATGCATAAAACTAAAATGATTTTTTTCATATTATTATTGTTTAAATTAATTGCGTGGTGATAAATATTAATTTTCTTTATCATCCGTAAATTCATTGTCTAAAACAACTGAATCAGTTTCATCTGATTCATCAATTTCTACTTTCGCTACTGAAGAAATTTGATCACTTTCTTTAAGATTTATAAGCTTTACTCCTTGAGTAGCTCTACCCATGACTCTCATAGCCTCAACATTCATTCTAATCATAACGCCACTTTTATTAATTATCATCAACCCATCAGAATCAATCACATTCTTGATTGCAATTAAATTTCCAGTTTTTGTTGTAATATTTATTGTTTTGACACCTTTTCCTCCCCTATTGGTAATCCTGTATGAATCAATATCAGATCTCTTACCATATCCATTTTCAGAGACAACTAGAACATTGGAATCAAAATTATTTACACAAATCATTCCTACAACAAAGTTTTTACTGGTGTCAATAGATATTCCTCTGACACCTGATGCACCTCTTCCCATTGCACGAACTTTTGATTCAGGGAATCGAATTGCTTTACCAGAGTTTGCGGCAATCATAATATCACAATTTCCGTCAGTTAGTTTTGCTTCTAACAGACTGTCACCTTCTCTAATTCCAATTGCATTGATTCCATTTTGTCTGGGTCTTGAATATGCTTCTAATGTAGTTTTTTTAACAATCCCATTTTTAGTACACATAATCACAAAATGAGAATCAAGGTATTCTTTATCTTTTAAGTCTTTAACATTAAGATAAGCCATTACCTTGTCTTCAGGTGGAAGATTTATTAAATTTTGTATAGCACGACCTTTCGATGTTTTACTTCCCTCAGGAATTTCATAGACTCGCATCCAAAAACATTTACCTTCTTTTGTGAAAAAAAGCATATAATTGTGATTTGTTGCGATAAAAATATGTTCGACAAAATCATTGTCTCTTGTTGAAACTCCCCTATGACCAACACCACCCCTATTTTGAACTCTATATTCGGATAATGAAGTTCTTTTTACGTATCCAAGGTGAGAAATTGTAATTACAACTTTTTCATCAGGTATCATATCTTCAATAGTCAAATCACCGCCAGCATAATTAATCTCAGTTCTTCTTTCATCTCCGTATCTTTCCTTTATTTCAATTAGTTCGTCCTTTATGAGTGACATTCGCATTTCTTTATTGGATAATAAGTCCTTAAGAGATTTAATGAGATTCATCAACTCCTCATGTTCTTTTTTAAGTTTATTGACTTCAAGAGCTGTTAATTTTTGAAGACGAAGGTCTAAAATTGCTTTACTTTGCTGCTCAGAAAGATCAAACATTGACATAAGCCCATTCTTTGCTTCTTCAGGACTTTTAGAAGATCTGATTAGTGATATTACCTCATCAAGGTTTTCTAAGGCTATTAAAAGTCCCTCAAGAATGTGTGCTCTTTTTTCAGCTTGTTTAAGTTCATAAGTTGCTCTTCTAACAACAACATCATGACGATGGTCAATAAAATAAGAACACAACTGTTTCACATTTAATAACATAGGTCTTCCAGCTACAAGAGCTATATTATTCACGCTGAAAGACGATTGTAGCTGGGTATGTTTGTATAATAAATTCAGTACGATATTTGGTATAGCATCTCTTTTTAGAATGTAAACAATTCTCATACCATTACGATCTGATTCGTCTCTTATATCAGAAATTCCTTCAATTTTTTTTGAATTAACAAGTTCTGCTGTTTTGGAGATCATGTCAGCTTTGTTGACTTGATATGGAAGTTCAGTTACAATAATACAATCTTTACCATTGTTTTCCTCAAATGACACTTTGGCTCTCATGACAACACGGCCTTTTCCAGTTTCTAGAGCGTCTTTAACACCTGAGTAACCATATATGATTCCACCCGTTGGGAAGTCTGGAGCTTTGATAAATTGAGTAATCTCAGAAACAGATAACTCCGGGTTATCAATAAGTGCACAAACACCATCAATCACCTCAGATAAATTGTGAGGGGGCATATTAGTTGCCATACCTACTGCAATACCAGATGCACCATTGACTAACAAGTTCGGTATTCTAGTAGGAAGAACAGTTGGTTCCTTTAATGTATCATCAAAATTAAGTTGGAAGTCAACAGTCTCTTTGTCGATATCTGACAACATTTCTTCACTGACTTTTCTTAATCTAGCTTCGGTATATCTCATTGCTGCTGGACTATCACCATCAATAGATCCAAAATTTCCTTGACCATCAACTAATTGATACCTCAAAGACCAATCTTGCGCCATTCTAACCATTGAGTCATAAACGGAGGTATCACCATGTGGATGATACTTACCCAAAACCTCGCCCACAATTCTTGCAGATTTTTTGTAAGATCTATTCGAAAGTACACCAAGTTCATACATACCAAACAGAACTCTCCTATGGACTGGTTTAAATCCGTCTCTAACGTCCGGTAGTGCTCTCGAAACAATAACGCTCATTGAATAATCAATGTATGAAGACCTCATTTCGTCTTCAATGTTGATTTTGATAATTTTATCTCTCTCTGACATAAATATTTTTAATGATTCTTAGTGATACTAAATATAGTGCTATTATTAATATTATCACAAATAAAATGGTAAAGTTTATTAACAAAAAAAACAATCATTTAAAAACACAAATGAATTAAAAAAAATATATATTTATATGATAAATTTATCTAAAAATAATGGAAGACAATTTTTCTGAAAATATTAAAGACGTAATTGGTATTAGCCGTGATGAAGCTCTAAGACTTTCAAACAACTACATTGGCACAGAGCACTTCATATTGGGAATAATAAAATTGAAAGACGCAGGTGCGATTAATATTCTTAATTCCCTAGGAATCGAAATATCTTCTTTAAAACAAGAAATTGAAGCATTTGCAACAAGTAAATCAACTTTGTCAATCAACACAAAAAAAAATCAAATTCAACTAAAAAAAGAAGCTGAAAAAGCGCTCAAAACCACCTTCCTTGAAGCTAGAGTTTTTAACTCATCCATGATTGGCACAACACATCTTCTTCTTTGCATACTTAGAAATAGCCAAGATACAACAACGAAGTTTTTAAATAACTACAACATTACGTATGAACGTGTCAAAGAAGCTTTTTTAAATGAACTAGAAACTGAAGAAAACTTTAATATGGATTCCAAGAAAGAAGTTAAAGGTTCCGTTTCAGATGAAGAAGGTCCGACCTATGAAAATAGAAAAACCTCCTCAACTAGCAGAGGGAAAAGTATGACTCCTGTTTTAGATAACTTTGGAAGAGATTTGACCAAATATGCAGAAGATGGAAAACTCGATCCTGTAATTGGCAGACAAGAAGAGATTGAAAGAGTCTCACAAATTCTTTCAAGAAGAAAAAAAAATAACCCATTACTAATAGGCGAGCCTGGAGTTGGAAAATCTGCTATTGCAGAAGGTCTAGCATCAAGAATTTATCACAAAAAAGTATCTAGAATTTTATTCAACAAAAGAGTCATTGCTTTGGATGTAGCATCACTTGTTGCTGGAACAAAGTACAGAGGTCAATTTGAAGAAAGGATGAAAGCTGTAATGAATGAGCTTGAAAAAAATAATGATATAATTTTGTTTATTGATGAGATTCATACAATAGTTGGGGCTGGTGGTTCAACAGGTTCTTTAGATGCATCAAATATGTTTAAACCAGCACTTGCTAGAGGTGATTTACAATGTATTGGTGCTACTACGTTGGACGAGTACAGACAAAATATCGAAAAAGATGGTGCATTAGAACGAAGGTTTCAAAAAGTTATAATTGATCCGACCTCACCTGAAGAAACTATCCAAATATTAAAAAATATTAAAGATAGGTATGAAGAACACCACAATGTTGAATATTCAGAAACAGCCATAGAAGCGTGTGTAAATTTAACAAACAGGTACATTAGTGACCGGTTTCTTCCCGACAAAGCAATTGACGCACTAGACGAAGCTGGCTCTAGAGTTCACATCACTAATATCAATGTACCCGAGAAAATTCTTGAACTGGAAAACAAACTTCAAGCTATTCAAAATGAAAAGAAAAGAGTTGTAAACAAACAAAAATATGAAGAAGCAGCAAAGTTAAGAGATACTGAAAAAGAAACTGAAAATATACTTTTAGAAGAACAGCTTAAGTGGGAAGAAGACATTAAAAATAATAAGGAATTGGTTACCGAAGATCATATATCAGAAGTAGTCTCAATGATGTGTGGAATTCCTGTCCAAAAAATTGCCGAAACTGAAAGTAACAGATTAAGTCAGATGGCTGATAATTTGAAAAGTAGAATTATAGGCCAAGATGACGCTATTGCTAAAATTGTTAAAGCAATTCAGAGAAATCGTGCTGGATTAAAAGATCCAACAAAACCCATTGGCTCCTTTATATTTCTTGGTCCAACTGGTGTTGGTAAGACACAACTTGCCAAAGAACTTGCAAATTATCTGTTTGACTCTGAAAATAACATAATAAGAATTGACATGAGTGAATACATGGAAAAATTTTCAATTTCAAGGCTAGTCGGTGCACCTCCAGGCTATGTAGGTTATGAAGAAGGAGGACAACTTACAGAAAAAGTCAGAAGAAAGCCCTACTCTATAATTCTTCTCGATGAAATTGAAAAGGCCCACCCCGATGTATTTAACCTACTACTACAAGTAATGGATGATGGTCTAATGACTGATGGCTTAGGAAGAAAAATAGATTTCAAGAATACAATTATAATAATGACATCTAATATTGGTACTCGAAAACTAAAAGACTTAGGAAATGGTCCAGGCTTTAGTACGAGCGCAAGAAAGGAAAATATTGGAAATCAAACGAAAAATATAATTAATACGTCTCTACGAAGAGCCTTTGCTCCTGAATTTCTTAATAGACTAGATGATGTAATTTTATTTAACCATTTGAATGAAAATGACATTTTAAAAATCATAGATATTGAAATTAAGAATCTAATGTCTCGACTCAAGGAACTGAAACTAAATATTAAAATCCCCAAAAAAGTTAAAAAATTCATTTTAGATAAGGGTTTTGATGAAAAGTTTGGAGCACGTCCACTCAAAAGAGTTATTCAAAAATACATTGAAGACGTCATAGCTGAGGAAATAATCAATAAAAGAATAACAGACAATGATGTGATAAATTTAGATGTAAAAGAAGACAAAATTATAATTAATTAACTTTGTCATCTGTTTTATTTCCAAATAATTCAATTACATCATTTGATATTCCTGTATTTGAAAATCCACCATCATGAAAAAGGTTTTGCATTGTAACCATTTTTGAATAGTCAGAAAATAAGGAAATACAATATTTTGCACAATCTTCTGCACTTGCATTACCTAATGGTGAAATTTTATTTGCATAATCATAGAATGCATCAAAACCAGATACTCCTTTCCCAGCAGTTGTAAATGTTGGTGATTGCGAAATAGTATTAATCCTAACATTATTTCTTTTTCCATAATGATAACCAAAACTTCTAGCTATTGACTCAAGGTATGATTTATTCTCGGCCATATCATTGTAATCAGGAAAAGTCCTTTGAGCAGCAATATATGTGAGTGCCAAGACTGAACCGAAATCATTTATTACATCTAGCTTATAAGCAACTTGTAAAACCTTATGAAATGAAACAGCAGAGACATCTAACCCTTTCATAAGATAATCATAATTTAAGTCAGTATAACTTCTTTTCTTTCTAACATTTAGTGACATTCCTATTGAATGTAAAATAAAGTCTATTTTTCCTCCAAAATAGATTTCTGCTTCACTAAACAAATTTTGAATATCAATAATACAAGTTGCATCTGCAGGAATAACTTTAGAATTACAAATTTTTGCTAAATCATTTATATTACCCATTCTAAGTGCAATTGGAGCATTAGTTAATAATACCTTTGCACCATTATTGACACAGTTGACCGCAACTTTCCATGCGATGGAAGATTCGTCAAGAGCACCAAAGATAATCCCCTTTTTGCCTGTAAGTAAATTTGTTTCCATATTTTATTTTATAATTAAATATCAATCATTTTTTTTGCATTAGCAATTGCTTCGTTATCTATTTCATCTCCACTCAACATTCTTGCAAGTTCCGTAACTCTTTCGTTGTAGTTTAATTCCTTGACAAAAATACAGGATGAATTACCTGACTGATCTTTTATTAAACAATGGTGATTATCAGCTAAAGAAGCAATTTGTGACATGTGAGTAACACAGATAACCTGTCCATTTACTGAAATATTTTTTATTATTCTTCCCATCTTTCTTGCTATTTCTCCTGACACTCCTGAATCTATCTCATCGAAAATAATACACGGAAATGAAAGGGAAGAAAAAATTTGCTTTTTAAAACATAACATTAGTCTTGAAATTTCACCCCCGGAAGCGATACTACCAATTTGATTTGGAGTTTTACCTTTGTTGGCAGAAAATAGCAAAGAAACCTTGTCAATACCATTATATTGAAAACCTTCATTTTCACTGAATTCAAAAATTAATTTTGGATGTGATATACCTAGTTCAGTTAGGTCCGATTCAATTTGACTTACTAAATTAATTGCACTTTTTTTTCTATAGAAAGTTAATTCTTCAGACTTATTTTTTAAGGTTTTCTTAATTTTAAATATTTTATCTTCAATAATTTCAATGTCTTTATTTAGATTTTTTATGTTAGAAATATCATTTTGAAGTTGTTCAATTTTTAAAAATAAAGCATCATAATTTACAACATTCAATTTTCTTTCAAGATTATTAATTGAGTCTAAGCGATTTTTTATAAAATTCAATCTTGACTCATCATAATTAAGAGATTGATTGATGTCTATCACTTCTGATAGAATGTCGTTCATGTCAATAGCATTTTGGCTTAGTCTTTCGTAAACTTTGTGGATTCGATTGTCATAATTTATAAAATTTGAAACTTTATTATTAAAAAAATTCAGATTTGATAAAATAGAGTCCTCAGCTTCATCAAATTTGTATATTAGTTCAGACAATGCTAATTTAATATTTTGAATATTTTCTTGTAGGGCTAGTTCATTCAATAAGTTTTCTTTTTCTCCTATCTCAAGATTTAATGAAACAAATTCTTTAATTAAATTATTGAAATAATCAAACTCTAAATCAGTTTGAGCAATTTTCTTTTTAGTAAATAGTTCAGACTCTAGGTCTTTAAAATTTAAATAAATTTCACTGTAATCTCTTAACTTATTTTTGAATTCTTTGAAATTTTTTGACGCATAACTGTCAATTAATTTAATTTGAAAAATATTGTCTTTCAATAACAGGTTTTCATGTTGAGAATGAATATCTAGAATAAGTGAATATATATTTTTTAGGATTTCAATTTTGACAGGGGTATCGTTAATGAAAGATCTAGAACGGCCCTCATAACTAAACTCTCTTCTTATTATTGTTTCAGTATGAAAATCTATGTTATTGTCATTGAAAATATTTTTAAATAAAGATTGATCAATATTAAATTGTCCCTCAATTATAATTTTTTTTGATTTATCATGAAATAGAGTTGGTTCGATTTTAGCTCCAAAAAGATATTTTAAACTAGAAATTAAAACTGATTTCCCAGAACCAGTTTCACCTGTAATTACAGTAAATCCTTTTTTAAATGTAATTTCTAATTTATCAATTAAAGCATAATTTTTGATAATAATGTAAGAAATCATGTGCTAAGCTAATTAGTTAGAATTTTTTGCCATTTGTCAGATTTTGTGGGTTCCATTCTATTTAATAGATTAACTAATTCATTTGATTGCATTGAATTGCCTTCTGAAAAAATATTAACTATTTCGTCAGTTTTAGTATCAAAAAAAATTGTAAACAAATAACCTCTTTGTCTTTTATTCCATGAATCTCTGAGACTTATAATTGCCTCGGCAATTAAATCCCTTGATATTTCAGGTTTTTCTGTAAAATTATCAAGTCCCTCACGATGATATTTGTAATAGAACGATCTTACTCTTTCAAAATCAGGACTCAGAAGATTCTCTATAATCCAGTAACGATTATCCAAACCTTCAAATGATTTCCATCCGGTGGCATTATTATCATTTTGGGCATTAGAAACAATTTTTTGTGCCTTCAAAAAGTAAGGGTCGCCACCCGATAATGAAAATGTATCGTAATCCATACCGATTATTAAATACGCATAATAAGCCAAAACAGAGGTTAGATTAGACAAGTGGCTATTCTCGTTAAATTCTAAAGTTTCAAATTCAACATATTTAAATCTTAGTTGATCATCAAAGATGTTAAGGATTGAACTATTATAAAGTGTTTTAAAAATTGGTCTTGATGACTGAACAGAGATTGATCCTGAAAACTCATCGGTTGAAAGCTGTTGATCTATTCTTATCAGGATTGTGCACTCTATTCGCTCTTCATTTTCAAATAAATCATTTGTCCAATTTGTATTATTTAAAAATTCATAAATTCCTTGACGCATTGAGTTAAACATTTCTTTGTTTGGACTAGGAATCGAAGAATAGTTAATATTTACTTTGCAGTTTAGTTCTTGGGAATAAAAGGATTGTGATATTAAAAAAAATAAAAAAAATAATCTCATCTTATGATTTTCTTCAAATTTAAATTTAATGTTTTTATGTATATTTCGTCCAAAATTTTCTGAGCAACTTCTTTTTTTGGTAATAATGGGAAATCTTTTATATTTTTTTTCTTATCAATAATTTTTATTTTGTTGGTTTTAGTCCCAAAACCAGCACCCTTGTCTTTAAGAGAATTGAGAACAATTAAGTCTATTTTTTTGTTTATAATTTTGTCATAAGCATTATCAACCTCATTATCGGTTTCAAGTGCAAAACCAACCAAAAACTGTTTCTTTTTCCTTGAAGCTAAAGTCTTTAGTATGTCAACATTCTCTTCTAATGGAATTTTTTCAATTCTATTTTTTATTTTTGACTTGGAGTATTTAACAGGTTTGTAGTCTGAAACCGCAGCTGAAAATATAACGATATCAGATTTATCAAATTCAATCAAAGATGATTCATACATCTCCGAAGCGCTTTGAACATCAATTCTCTTGATATTTGGACTTCTTAACTTTATATTTGAGGGACCGATAACTAATGTGACGTTTGCACCTAGATTTGCAGCTACATTTGCAATTTCACAGCCCATTTTACCCGTAGAAAAATTACCAATAAACCTCACGGGGTCAATTTTTTCATATGTAGGTCCAGCAGTGATTAAAATATTTTTATTAATGAAAGGTAAACTAGTCTTAAAAAAAAATTCAATGGAACTGATAATTTTTTTTAGACCACACATTCTACCATATCCAAATAATCCGCTAGCAAGTTCACCGGACTCTGATTCAATAATGTTAACACCTCTCTCAATTAAAGCATTAATATTTTCTTTTGTTACGCTGTTTAAATACATATCTCGATCCATTGCAGGAGCACAAAAGACTTTGCATGAAGAAGATAGAAATGAAGCCAATAAAATACTATCACAAATTCCACAAGCCATTTTTGCAATGACATTAGCAGTTGCTGGAGCTATCAAAAAAACATCAGCCCAACCTGCTAAATCAACATGATTATTCCACGTATT
>PKDT01000073.1 GCA_002863085.1 Flavobacteriales bacterium | reverse complement strand
ACTTTCGTAGATGCTTTATCTGTTGCTCCCCCTCTTGGGCTCGAACCAAGGACCCTCTGATTAACAGTCAGATGCTCTAACCAACTGAGCTAAGGAGGAATTTTTTTTTTATATTGTGTCCAAATATAAAAAAATATTGATTTTCAAAGGTCAATAAATAAAATTAATTTGAATTATGAGTCTATTAATTGTCGGTACAGTAGCATTTGACGGGATTGAAACACCTCGTGGAAAAGTTGATAAAATTCTCGGAGGTTCAGCAACATACATTTCGATTATATCATCATATTTTAATACATCAACAAACCTTATTTCTGTTGTTGGTGGAGATTTCCCCAAAAAATATATTGAACTGTTTGAAAAATATGGAATAAATTGTCAGGGACTGGAGATTAAGAAAAATGAAAAAACATTTTATTGGTCTGGTAGATACCATGAGAATATGAAGTCTCGTGACACGATTGTTACTGAACTGAACGTGCTTGAAAAATTTGACCCTAAAATCCCAGAACCCTTTCAAGACTGCAAGCACTTAATGCTTGCCAACCTAATGCCCTCCATTCAACTTGATGCTATATCGAAACTTAAAGAAAGACCAAAACTTATTGTAACTGACACTATGAACTTTTGGATTGAAAACTGTTTAGATGATTTAAAGAAAGTGATTTCCATGACAGATGTATTGATTATTAACGATGAAGAGGCTCTTCAATTATCGAACAAAAGTTCAATTTCTGATGCATCGAGTATAATTCTTGAAATGGGACCTAGATTTTTAATAATTAAAAGAGGTGAATCTGGTGCTACATTGTTTAAAAAAAATAATCGATTTGATTGTTGCTCATTCACCGTCAAATCTTGCATCGATCCGACTGGGGCTGGAGACTCTTTTGCTGGAGCGTTTGTTGGCTACTTAAATAGTACTGATGACATGTCGTTTGAAAATATGAAAAAAGCTGTGACTCTCGCCTGCACTTTTGCCTCATTTACTGTTGAAGGCTTTGGGATTGATAAAATATTAAATATAAATAATCATTCTATTGAGGAGAGATTAAAAGAAATTCAGACAAAAAATAATTCATCAAAATAGTGTATTGGGTTTTTTAATAGTTTCTTCGTAGTAAGTATCAGTAATTTGGTTGCTTGACTCTGATGCCAAAACTGCTAGCTTGTCACATCTTTCATTTTTCGGGTGTCCAGCGTGCCCCTTTATCCAAACAAATTTAACTTTTGTAAACTCTTTGTGTATTTTTAGAAGTCTTTTCCACAAATCTGGATTCTTTTTTTTTTTAAAATTATTTTTTTCCCATTTTAAAAGCCAACCTTTGTTAATGGCATCAACTACATATCTTGAGTCAGAAAACACAAAAACTTCAAGTTCCCTTTTTTTAACTTCTTCTAAACCTAGAATGACCGCTAATAATTCCATCCTATTATTAGTGGTCATTTTAAAACCTTTGGAGATTTCTTTAATATTTTTTTTATATTCCAATATAATGCCTAACCCCCCAGGACCGGGGTTTCCCCGAGAAGATCCGTCAGTATAAATGTTAATACAACTCATTTAATAAACTTTCAATAATTATTGGATAAAACTTCATCTCTAATTTATGTACTTTTTTTTCAATTTGTTTTACAGACTCTCGGTTTTTTATTTCGCATTTGGCCTGAAAAATAATATTCCCCTTATCATATTCTTCATTAACATAATGAATTGTTATTCCTGTTTCTAAATCTTTTGATTTAAAAACTGCTTTGTGAACGTTAGATCCAAACATTCCACTACCACCATATTTTGGAAGTAAACTCGGATGGATATTCACTACTTTATTTTTATAAAATTTTAAAAACTCTTTTGGAATCTTTAGCAAAAAACCTGCTAAGATGATAAAATCAATTTTATGATTTTGCATTTTATCTAATAAGCTATTACTTTCTAACTCTTCTTTTGTAAACAATATCGTTGGAACACCTAATTTTCCTGACTTGGTTATAACTTTTGCGCTATTTTTGTTTGTTGCCACTAATTTTACCTGGGCTCTGTTGTTTGATTTAAAATACCTAATGATATTTTCAGCATTAGAACCATTTCCAGAAGCAAAGACAGCAAGGTTAAACATTAGTTTGAAAGTTAAATGTTGAAAACCCTGTAAATAACCTAATATAGTTCTTGATTAACAAATGAATAAATTATATATATTTACCAATTAAATGAACGTTAATTAAAAATAAACAATTATGTCTGAAATATCATCAAAAGTAAAAGCAATTATTGTTGACAAATTAGTTATTGACGAAAGTGAAGTAACTGAAAAATCTAACTTTATGACTGACTTAGGAGCAGACTCACTAGACACAGTTGAGTTAATTATGGAGTTTGAAAAGGAGTTTGACTTACAAATTCCAGACGATGAAGCTGAAAAAATTACAACTGTTGGAGAGGCTATCGAATATATAACAAGTCGAACGTCTTAGAGATGAAACTTAACAGAGTTGTTGTAACCGGAATGGGTGCACTGACTCCAATAGGAAATAATTTAAACGACTATTGGGATAACTTGGTTAAAGGTACAAGTGGTGCGTCCGAGATCACACGCTTTGATGCCGAAAATTTTAAAACCAAATTCGCTTGTGAGCTGAAAAATATCGACCTTAAAGATTACATTGATCGCAAGGAACTAAGAAAGTGTGACGACTACACAGCATACGCCCTAATTGCTGCTGAAGAGGCTTTAAAAAATTCTGGGATTAACTTAGATAAAATAGATAAATGTTTAGCCGGCGTAATATGGGGGTCTGGGATAGGTGGTATCAAAACCTTCTCTGATGAAATTGAATATTTTGTCAAAAACAATAAGGTTCCCAGGTTCAATCCCTTTTTTATTCCCAAAATGATAGCCGACATAGCGGCTGGTCTAATCTCAATTAAATATGGGTTTAAAGGACCCAACTTCGCAACAGTGTCAGCTTGTGCATCATCATCACATTCAATTATTGATTCTTATAATTATATAAGGTTAGGCAAAGCAGAGGTTTTTATATGTGGGGGCTCCGAAGCATCAATTCATCCTGCTGGTGTTGGAGGGTTTAATGCAATTAAAGCACTATCAACAAACAATAAAAATTTTATGCAAGCATCAAGACCATTTGATCGTGACCGAGACGGTTTTGTTTTAGGTGAAGGTGCGGGTGCACTAGTTTTAGAAAACTACGAACACGCTGTAAGTCGTGGAGCAAAAATATATGCTGAAATAATTGGTGGCGGCATGTCAGCAGATGCACACCATATTACAGCCCCACATCCTGAGGGCGAGGGTGCTGTAAACGTTATGAAACAAGCTCTAAAAGATGCCAAGATAGTGCCTGAAAAAATTGACTACATAAATGTACATGGAACATCCACTCCTCTGGGGGACGTTTCAGAAATGAAAGCCATTCATAAGGTGTTTAATAATCATATTTACAAACTTAACGTGAGTTCAACAAAATCAATGACTGGACACTTACTTGGAGCAGCTGGTGCTATTGAGAGTATAGCCTCAATCCTTGCAATAGAAAAAAACCTTGTTCCTCCAACAATTAATCTTGATAATTTAGAGCCTGTTCTTGATAAAAAGGTAAACTATACAGCCAACCGAGCTCAGTCAAAAAGTATAAAATATAGTTTGTGTAATACTTTCGGGTTTGGTGGCCATAATGCTTCCATAATTTTTAAAGAAATTTAAATTTTATGAGCTCGTAATTTTTATGAAAATAAACTTATTACATGATGATTTCTACAGTAAAGAATATACTCTATTTGCTTTAAAAAGTATTTTACAAGACTATCGTCTAGCATATTTTTTTAATAAGAAAACTGATCTTAATTTAAATAGAATGACTAAAGACGTAAAGTATATATTAAAAAATAACACCCTTTATTTCTCAGCATTTGTTGATAAAAGTTTTGACGATAAAAAGAAATGTTATCTTATTAGTAATAAAACAATTTACAGCAAAGATTTAAAATACGGCTCACTATTTAAAAATATACCTATTTCTAATAATATGTTTTTGATTCCTGAGCTAAAGGAATTTGATTATATGTTAAAATTAGACGGAATATGGACCAAGAAAGAAATAGGGGCTTTAATGACAAGTATGAGTAAAATTTCCGAAATTTTGGCTAATATATGCGTTGATTCAAAAAAAATAAAATCTATAAACAATTTGATAATCTAAGAATGATTGAAAAAAAATACCGACTAAAAAGAACTAAAATAGTGGCAACAATAGGGCCCTCATCACTTAATAAAAAAAAGATAAAAAAGATGATTCTTGCAGGTCTAAATGTATGTAGAATTAACTTTTCACATTGTAACCACAATGACGCACAAAAAATTATAGAAATAATTGGTGAGTTGAATGTAGAGCTCAATACTCATGTAGCTATTTTAGGAGATTTACAGGGCCCTAAGCTGAGGATCGGGGAGGTTAGTAAAAATACTTTTATAAACAAAGGTGAAATAATAGACTTAAAACACGGTGAATCAATTTCATGCAATAAGGTAATTTTTGTGAATTATAACACTCTTAATAATGATATTAAATTGGGTGACAAGGTTTTACTTGATGACGGGAAACTGATTCTCAAATGTGTCGAGCTAAGTAATAACAATGTTAAATGCCTAGTAGTCCAAGGCGGTGAACTGAGAGAAAAAAAAGGCTTAAATCTGCCAAATACCAAAATCTCTCAGCCTTCCATTACAAAAAAAGATTTTTTAGATTTGAGTTTTTGTATTGAAAAAAACATAGAGTGGATTGCTCTGTCTTTTGTTCGTAAAAGCAGTGATATTTTGGAGTTGAAAGAAATTTTAAAGAAAAATAAGTCTAAGTCAAGAGTTATAGCTAAAATTGAAAAGCCTGAAGCAATTAAAAATCTAAATAATATTTTAAAAGTAAGTGATGCTATCATGGTTGCTCGGGGTGACTTGGGGGTTGAAATACCAACACAAAAAGTGCCTGTATTACAAAAAAAAATTGTTAGAGCTGCTAGAAGGAATGCAAAACCTGTTATAATTGCAACACAGGTAATGGAAAGCATGATTGATAATCTTGCTCCAACAAGAGCAGAAACTAATGATGCAGCAAATGCCGTTTTTGATGGGGCGGATGCATTGATGCTATCAGGCGAAACCTCCGTTGGGAAATTTCCAACAAGAGTAGTTAGAACAATTTCTAAAATTATACTAGATGTAGAAGCATCTGACGAAAGAAAGTCATTTAACAAGTTCTTGCCTCTAAAATCAAATGAAAGATATATTTCTGATTCAATATGTTATCAAGCTTCTGAAATTGCCAATCAGGTTGAAGCAAAGGCTATTTTAGCTTTTACTGCTTCTGGTTACAATGCTCAAAAAATTTCTTCGAACAGGCCTAATGCCCATATATGTGTATTCACGCACAATCGACAGCTTTTAAATACACTAAGTTTGATGTGGGGGGTTTTAGGATTTTATTACAATAATTTTGATAGCACTGATAATACCATCGAGGAGACTCAAGCGATTTTGAAGGAGTCTAAAATTATAACTCGAGGAGACTTTGTTATCAACATTGCTAGTATGCCAATAAAGGAAAAAGGGATGACAAATATGTTAAAACTTGGAAAAATATCTTAAGATAAGTTTAGTGACCTAAACTGTCTCAAAAACCTAATATCATTTTCAAAAAATAATCGTAAATCATCTATTTGAAACAATAACATTGCAATTCTCTCAATGCCCAAACCAAAAGCATAGCCTGAATATTTTTTTGAATCAATGTTTACGTTATCTAGAACATTTGGGTCTATCATTCCACACCCCATTATTTCTAGCCAACCTGTGCCCTTAGTAATTCTATAGTCCGATTCATTATTTAGCCCCCAGTAAATATCTACTTCAGCACTGGGCTCTGTAAATGGGAAAAACGATGGTCTGAATCTTGTTTTAACCTTTTCTCCAAATAGTTTTTGTAAAAAATAAACTATGATTTTTTTTAAATCAGCAAATGAAACATTTTCATCAATATATAGTCCTTCTATTTGATGAAAAAAACAATTTGCTCGAGCTGATATATCTTCATTTCTATATACTCTTCCGGGAGAAATGATTCGCATAGGAGGGTCATTTGATTCCATATATCTTATTTGAACCGAAGAAGTGTGAGTCCTCAACAAAGTGTCGGGATTAATGTTTATAAAAAAAGTGTCCTGCATATCCCTTGCGGGGTGGTTTTGGGGCATATTTAGTGCTGAAAAATTGTGCCAGTCATCTTCAATTTCAGGGCCTGAAGAAATTTCAAACCCCACATTTTCAAATATTTGAATAATCTTGTGTTTTATTATTGATAGCGGATGGATTGAGCCGGTTTTTTCAAATGTGGAAGGAAGCGAAAAATCTATATTGAGTGATTTCTTTTTGTTTGTTTTTTTAGTTACTCCACTATTTTTAAGCTTATCATTTACTAATATTTTAAACTCATTTAATAATTTTCCGTTTTTCTTTTTTTGCTCATTTGTTAATGATTTAAACTCAGATAATAACTGAGACAATATGCCCTTTTTTCCCAAGTACTGTTCTTTAATAGATTCAGCATCTAGTTCATTGGAGTTAGAAATATTAGTAATGTCGTTTATATATTTATTTATTTTTTCCTCCATTTGTAATATATTTGTGATTCAAATTTACATCTTAATTAAAAATTCACAATATGATTCAGGCCAAAATATACAAATGCGTAATTATTTTAATCGCAACTTTTATTTTTTCAGGTTGCTACACCGACCCCTTTTTCGAATTAACTGTAAAAGTTGTTGACGAAAGCTTGAGTCCGGTTTCAAACTCAGAGGTTAAAATTTCTATAACTGATATTGATAATGGACAACTTGTTCCAGGCTCTATCGTATCAGACGAAGGTATAACCGACAATGAGGGTAAAGTTTTATTTAGCTTTGAAAATAAGGCTTTCATAACAGCAAGAGCTTGTTTTGATAATTCGTCCGTTGGATCAGCAAGTTATTTGTGCAGAGAAGGAAATGTTTATCTTGAAGAAGATACAAATAAAGAACTGACTCTCATGCTTCAAAGTTCGGATTGTGAATTCTGCAATTAATTAAAATTCAACACCTGACTCCGAAAAATATTTCACAGCTGATTTTTTTATTAGAAGGTCTTGTTTTTCTGGACTTAACTTCGGGATATCGTTGTTTGTTTTCCAGTGTGGCCACCCCTCCTCGTCTATGAAATCAAAATCATAATAACCGTGCTCGCTTAAAAGTTTACAAATTGCAATATGAATTAAATTAAGCTTATCTTCTTTACTAAACTCTTTGAGGCCCTGTCCAAGTTCGTTAACGCCTATCAAATAAAGGACCGCTTGCAAGCCTAAATACTTTTCATCCCCAAATTTGTCATTGATATACTTCAACAAATTATCCCATTTTAGCTCCCAATTTTGTTTAGATTTTTTGACCATAGTTATAAATCTTTAAGTTCTGCTGTCGTTTCTAGTTTATTTTTTTTAAAATACTCTAGCATAGCACCTCCACCAGTCGAAACATAACTAAATTTACTTTTGAGTCCAAACCTTGAAATATCAGAGACAGTGTCACCTCCACCAATTACTGTATAAGACTTGTTTTCTGTTGCTTGAGATACGTATTCGGCAATTTTTCTTGTACCTGTTGAAAATTCCCGTACCTCTGCAACACCCATTGGTCCATTCCACAAAATAGAGTTAGAACTTGATATAATTTCTTTAAAATTATTAATAGATTTTGGACCAATATCAACTCCCATAAGATTTTTAGGAATTTTATAAATATCTAACAATTTTATTGTATCAACCTTTTCAATTTTTTCAACCGCAAAAGCGTCTATCGGTAAAATGATTTTTGTAGAATAGTCCTTTGCTGTTTTTAAAAAATCTGATACAATGGTTAACTCATCATCAATGCAAATTGACTGACCTATTTTACCTCCGTTATTTTTAATAAAGGGGAAAGCCATGCCACCACCAATTAAAATGTTGTCCGCAATGCCCACAAAAGACTTTAGAATATGAATCTTTGAGCCAATTTTTGAGCCACCTACAATGAGGGTAAATGGGCGTTTCTTTTTTTTAGTTATTGACCGCAGATGACCTAGCTCTTTTTTTAACAAAAAACCCATATACTTATCTTCAAAAAATTCTAAGATTGCAGATACTGATGCATGGTGTCTGTGGGAAACTGCAAAAGCATCGTTAACATAAATATCACCATATCTTGAAATTATTTTAGCAAAATCTTTTTTGTTTGAGGTTTCGTCAATATGAAACCTTAAGTTTTCAAGTAAGGTGACGTCAGCCAAGCTATTTTTATTAAAATTTGTTTCTGTTAGCCAATTTTTTTTGAACTCAACTTGTTTTCCAAGCATTCTTGACAGTGGTTTTATTATTTTTTTCAAAGAGAGTTTTTCATCATATGATTTTGGTCTTCCAAGGTGAGAAATTAAAACAACTTTTTTATTTAATTTCAAAAAAAACCGTATGGTTGGAATAACAGCCTCCACTCTTGAGAGGTCTGAAATCTTATTGTTTTTTAGGGGAACATTGAAATCTACTCTAATCAAGACTGACTTAACTGTATTGAATTTATTTTTCATTAGACTATACAATTAATCAACTAAATTAACACAAATCTGTAAAATTTAATATATCTAATTTTGTAAATTTATCAAAGATGTTATTTAGTCAACTAAAAATTCATGAAGAGACAAAGAGGATTCTTAAAAAAGAGGTGTTAAGTAATTGTATTCCACACGCACAACTTTTTGAGGAAACCTCAAGTGATAGTGCATTACCTCTTGCATTAGCGTTTTCAACCTTTGTCTTTTGTAAAAATAAATCTAGCAATGACTCGTGTGGAAAATGTTCAAGTTGTAGAAAGATGATGACCCTGAATCATCCTGATGTACATTTTTTCTTTCCAAGCAAAAATTTAGGTGCAAGGAAATCGGGAAGTAAAGGAGCCTTTCCAGAATTTCAGGCTGAGATACTCAAAAACCCACATATTGACGAAAAATCATGGTACAGATTATGTGGAATCAAAACACAGGGTGAAATTAGGGTTTCTGACGCAAGAGTCATCAACAAAATTGCAAATCTAAAGTCATATGAAGGTGGTGTAAAAATCTTTATAGTTTGGTGTGCAGACAAAATGAATATTGAGGCCAGTAATAAACTTTTAAAAAATATTGAGGAGCCTAACTCAAACACACTGTTTGTTTTTATTTCAAGATTTCCTGATAAAATAATTCCTACAGTAAAATCTAGGCTCCAGGCCACCAAAATTACTCTCTCGGGTAACCGATCGAATGATGAATTGGAATATGATTTTGAAGATTTTTTTATAAGATGGGTGCGACTATGTTTTTTGTCATCTAGTAAAAGAAATATTAATGAGTTGTTGGATTGGTGCGATAATATTTCTAAATATGAAAATTATGTTCGATTGGACTTTCTTGAAAAATCTGTTAATATTTTTAGATCCTGTATATTAAATAACTTAAACTTAAAAGAAATTGAACTATCGCAAATTGAAAGTAAGGATTTTAATTTTGAAAAATTTTCCAAATTGATTAGTCATAAAAACATATCTATAATTTCAAAAATTATTAGTGCAGCACACTTTGCAATAAGTAATTACGCAAATGCAAAAATAATTTTTTTTGATCTTTCATTAACTATTGGTAAGTTATTAAATAAGAAATGAAACCTGCTTTATTAAATATATTATCGTTAATTTTTATTTTTAATGCTTGTAACAAAAGTTCCGTTTATGTTCACGAGTTCGAAAATAATCAATGGGATCATGAATCAACTGTAGGTTATAATTTTGAAATAAATAATACTAATCAAAATTACGATATAAACTTGTTCTTCCGAAACAACCTTAGTTATCCATACAGAAATATTTATTTACTAGTTGAATTAAAAAAAGATGATGAAACAATTAAAAAAGACACTTTACAATATGCTATTACGAATAAATATGGGCAATGGTATGGCAAAGGAGTTGGGGATTTAAAAAATAATTTCTTTAGCTATCAAAGAGCTTTCCGATTTACATCAACCGGAGAATACTATCTCAATATTAAGCATGGAATGAGACAAAACCCTTTGATAGGTTGTGAAAACTTTGGTGTTAAAATAAATAAAAACAATGAGTAAGAATTTAAAATTATTACAGTCAATTCTCCTATATGGAACACCGTTAATGATTTTTTCGCCGATATTCGTAATTATTATTTGCATGATTGTAGCGTCAAGCGGCGCCTGGGGACCACTACCTAAGTTTGATGAACTCGAAAATCCCAAAACTAATTTAGCTACCGAAATAATTTCAAGTGACAATAAGGTCCTTGGAAAATACTTTTATGAAAATCGAACACATATTGATTTCTCGGAACTTTCTCCGAACCTAATTAATGCTTTAATAGCTACTGAGGACGAGCGCTTTTATAATCATTCTGGTATAGACTTCATTGCTCTTCTTAGGGTGTTGAAGGGAGTAATTACTGGAAATCGCAACCTTGGCGGCGGAAGTACATTAACCCAGCAATTAGCCAAAATGTTTTTTTCTGAAAAACCAAAATCCAAGTTGGACAGAGTGAAACAAAAATTTAAAGAATGGATTATAGCCCTGAGAATAGAACGCCAATATTCAAAAAATGAAATAATTTCAATGTATCTAAACAGATTCGACTTCTTGAATCTGGCCGTGGGAATTGAATCGGCTGCAAAAATATACTTCAATACAACTCCAGACTCCCTGAAAATTGAAGAGTCGGCCACTCTGGTGGGCATGGCTAAAAATCCGTCGCTGTACAATCCTTTGAGAAGAATTGAAAAAACAAAAGAAAGAAGAAACATTGTTTTTGCGCAGATGGAAAGAAATAATTTTATTTCAACTGATCAAAAAGACTCATTAAAATCCCTTCCGCTTATTTTAAACTTTGAGAAAGAAGATCATAACGAGGGTCAAGCAACTTATTTTAGAGAACACCTAAGATCTTTCATGTCTAAGTGGGCCCAAAAAAAGAAAGAAGAGACCGGTGTAAAATATAATATCTATAAAGATGGACTAAAAATCTTCACTACAATTGATTCAAAAATGCAACTTCATGCTGAAAATGCAGTTAAAAATCACATACTCAAACTTCAAGGGCAATTTTATGAACACTGGAAAGATTTTGAAAACGCTCCATATGACACAACATGGAGAGAGGGTCAAATTGACACATTGATTATAATACCTGCTATAAAAAGGTCTGAAAGATACCGAAAATTAAAACTCGCCAAGAAAGATGATAAAAAAATCATGGAAATTTTTGAAAAAAAAACATCCATGAATGTCTTTTCTTGGGATGGTTTTTTTGACACTATTATGAGCCCAATTGACTCTATTAAATATTATAATTACATATTACACTCCAGTCTAATATCAATCGAACCCGCAAGTGGAGCTATTAGAGCTTGGGTTGGTGGAATAAATCACAAACAATTTAAATATGATCACGTCAAAGAGGGTAAAAGACAGGTTGGTTCAACTTTTAAACCCTTTATTTATGCAACAGCAATCGACCAATTCAAATATTCTCC
>PKDT01000025.1 GCA_002863085.1 Flavobacteriales bacterium | reverse complement strand
ACAATAAAAGTGAAAAAAGTTCTTGTTATTAAATTTTTAATATATATTTGTCCCTGTTAACTAAGAAAATTAATTAATTAATATTACTATGAAAAAGTTTATTTTAATGTTTGCTACTTTATGTTTAATAACATTTTCAGCAAACTCACAAACAAAAAAAGGTACTGTTTTATTAGGTGCAGGTAGTCAGTTTTCTGAAACTGCTTGGACAGATTGGAACATTACTCCAAGAGTTGGATACTTTATCCAAGATGGTTTAGCAATTGGTGCCGAAATTCATTTCGACACTGATGATGAATATTTCCCAGCTTTCGCAGGTTACCTAACACCAGACCCTTCTGGAGTTGGATTTGTTGTAACTGGAGAGCACAGTGATTATACATTAACTAACAACACTAGAATGTTCGGTGTTTTCGCTAGATACTACGCAGCTAGAAACCTATTTATGGAAGTTAGCTTGAGCAGTGGTACTACTCAAACTGAAGAGTGGGCTGAAGACGTTCCAGTATTATCTGTAACTGGACAACCAACTACAGAAGATATGGTTCTTCAGTCAAGAACTCAGTCATCTCATGTAAGATTTGGTATGGGTTACACACTTGTTTGGAGAGAGCACTTCGCAGTTGAACCATTCGTACATTTAGATCTTATTGTTGATGGTGAAAGAGTAACTCCTTCATCTGACAACGGAACAGGAGGATCTCTAGTAGGTATGATGGGATCAGAGACTACTGACTTATCAGGCTCTGAGTTCATAGCAGGTATCAACTTTAGCTTATTCTTTTAATAAGTAACAAATATCTGACAAAAAAAGGCTCCATTTTGGAGCCTTTTTTTATTGTCACAATTTAATCATATTAGCCGATTAAGCCATGAGTCCTTTACATTCACCAACCATTTATTCTCAAAGTCGAGTTTTGTTGATACCAAATTGTTATAAACCTTAAAATTATTTTTTTTTAAACTTTTGAATTTTTCAATAGAAATAATAGCCTCTTTACCAAAATCATTGTAAACTATATTTTGTCTGTTGAAAAAGTCTAGTTCTAATTCTGTACCAATTGATTTAACTTCTTTAACAAGTGAATCAATTGAGCAACCACTTGTAACATAATTTGCTTCATCAACGAATATGCACAAAAAATAATCAAATAATTTAAAGGATGAGTAAACAGGTCTATTATGAGTTTCCCAGTTAGAAATAAAGTTTGTAATTCTAGAAGTAATTATTTCTTTTTCAAGATTGGAGAATTTTCTATCGGTCTGGAAGATCCAAACTTTAGAACTATCAGATATATTTGAATAATCAAATAACATAGTGCTAAAGATTTTTTGATAAAACAATCAACTCACAAATATCCATGACGTCCATTGTTCCTTCAGCTAAGTTCTTTACTCCATCTGATAACATGGTATTACAAAAAGAACAAGAAGTAGCAATTTTAGATGCCTTAGTTTTGATAGCCTCAGTAGTTCTATTAATATTTATATCCTGATTGCCTTTTTCAGGCTCTTTAAACATTTGAGCTCCCCCAGCACCACAACAAAAAGATGTTTTTCTAGAACGCTTCATTTCAGCTAACTTAACCCCAATTAGTTTTAAAAGTTCTCTTGGTGCGTCAAAGATTCCGTTTCCTCTTCCAAGATAACAAGGATCGTGATATGTTATACTGATATTATTAAGATTTGGAGTTAACTCAATTTTTTTTTCGTTGTAGAGTTTGTATATATATTCGGTGTGGTGATATACGTCATAAATACCTCCCAAACTCTTATACTCATTTTTAAGGGTATTATAATCATGAGGACATGTGGTTACAATTTTTTTAACTTCATAACCGTTTAAAACCTCTATATTCATTAATGCCTGCATTTGAAATAGAAATTCATTTCCAGCTCTTTTAGCAACATCTCCACTGGCAGATTCTTCAACTCCCAGTACAGCAAAATTAATTTTGGCGTGATTTAAAATTTTAACGAATGATCGTGTAATTTTTTTGGCTCTATCATCAAAGCTTCCAGCAGACCCCACCCAAAATAAAATATCAGGAGTTTCATTTCTGGACTTCATTTCTGCCATTGTATTTACTTCAATATTCATTACTCAAAGACTTGAATTTTAACATTTTTTTCAACTAACTCGGTAAACTTTCCATCATATCTTGTAGCTCTAACCATATGATTGTCAATCCAATGATAATTACCTCCTCTAGGTTTTCCCATGACCAAACCATGATACTTGAAACCATTTTTTTTAAGCCATTTCTCTGTAACGACTCTGTGATCTTCAACTCTGGAGGTGAAAAAAGTTATAATATGACCTTCATCATACCACTTATTTAGGACCTCTAAAGCTTCGTCAAAAACTTTTGCAGTTGACATTCGGTCTGGTTCTTCGTTGGGAATATCATCACAAATTGTTCCATCGATATCAATCAAGTAATTTTTTACATCCTCAGGGAGTATTGGACTGATATTTTGACCTTTTATCTTTTTATTTATTAATGTATGTTTACTCATCATATTTCCAGTTTAGTCTGTCTGAAGCCGAAAATTGCCATGGGGCACCATTATTTTCAATATTTGTAAAAACATTGTTAAGCTCGGCAGGAGCAGCTGATTGTTCCATTACCAGATATCTTCTCATATCAATGATAACAGATAATGGGTCAATATTAAGTGGACAGGCCTCAACGCAAGCATTACAAGATGTACAAGCCCAAAGTTCCTCAGGTGATATGTAGTCATTTAATAATGACTTATTGTCATCGAAGTCTTTACCTTTTTTATCAATATTCTTCCCTACTTCTTCAGCTCGATCTCTTATGTCCATCATAATTTTTCTTGGGGATAGTTTTTTTCCCGTCTGATTGGCTGGGCACTCTGATGTACATCTTCCACATTCAGTACAAGAATATGCCCCTAAAATTTGTACTTTACTCAAGTCATTTACATCCTTGACACCAAATCTTTCAGGGGGACCCTGATCTTGATTTTGAGCAAATGGGTCATTATTTGGATCTAACATCATTTTCACTTCATTTGTAACAGAGCTCATATTCGAAAATTGACCCTTGGGATTTAAATTTGAATAATATGTATTTGGAAATGCAAAAATTATGTGTAAATGCTTAGATATAACTAAGTAATTCAAAAATCCTAAAATTCCAATAATATGAAACCACCAAAAGAAACGTTCTAACACAAAAATTGTGTTTGTGGAGAGGTTGTGACTTAAAAACGGGGTTAATAAACTACTGACAATAAAATTGCCTGTTTTAGGGTATTTGTATGACAAATTAGACTCTTGAAGAACTAAATCGCATGCGTTCATCATGAGAAAAGCAGACATCAAAAATATTTCAAAGATTAAAATCAGGTTACCATCTAATGTTGGCCATCCCTTCATTTCACTACTCAAAAATCTACTAACTTTTATAATATTTCTTCTTACTAAAAAAACAACAACAGAAAACAAAACAAGTAAAGCAAAAATTTCAAAAATGTTTATCATAGTTCTGTAGAGAAAAGCCCACTTATCTGAAAAAAGAATCCTATGTGTATTAAATATACCATCCAGTATAATTTCAATAACTTCAATATTTATAATTACAAAACCAACATAAACGAACAAATGTAAAAATGCTACAAGAGGTTTTTTGAACATTTTTTTTTGACCAAATGCAATAAGAAAAACTTGTTTCCATCTTTTAGGCTTATTTTTTACATCACCAATCTTTTTACCAAGATTAATATTACGAATAATCTTTTTGATGTTCCTGTAAAACAAAATGCATGACAGTGAAAAGATGGTGATAAATAAAATACTGTTAATTGAAAACATATACTTTACAAAGATACAATTAGTTGTTATAAATTCTGTTTAATTTGTTTTTTTGTTATTGCCAAAAACAGATACACTAACATATTTCTTTGGATTAGCTTTAAAATCTAGCAGAAGTTTATCCGCTGTGTTTAAAACCTTGGTCAGCTGAAGATGAAGTGAATCTTGGTTAACTAATTTAGAAACAGTTCCTTCATTATTGTTAATTTTATTAATAATTTTTTCGAGCTCAACTGTTGTATTATTAATATTTTCTGAGATTGATATGTATCTAATCTCAGATAAGCTATCGCTGACAGACTTTAGGTTTGATATGATTTTATTTATTGAGCTTGTTTGATTTTCGATGGTATTAGAAATACTTTCAATATTTTCAAGACTGCTTGATAACTTTAGCTCGTTTGCACTTAATAGTCTGTTTGCGGTAGAAGACAGATTCTTAATTTCTTTTAAAACATCATCGAAAGATATTATCAATTGGTCTAAACTGACCTTGACAGATCCAAATTGCTCACTAACCTCGCTAGTTATTCCATTCGCTACAGATCCAATTAAAGTATCACCGCTTTTGGCCAATACACTACCCTTGTTTAGCTTAAGTTCAAGAGATTTGGACCCCATAATGTCAGAGTCATATATTTCTAAAATTGAATTTCTTGAGAAAGGTATTTGCTCTTCGATGGAGACCTGCACTACAAGATTTGCATTATTTGATGAAAATTCTATTGCTGAAACTTGACCAACTTTAAATCCGTTAATAGTCACAGGCCTTGAAATAGTTAATCCATCAACATTTTCATAAACCGCATAATAAAATTGCTTATTGGAAAATACATTTTCTCCTTTTAGAAAGTTAATACCCCAATATAAAACAATAACAAGCGAAAGGGTAAAAAATCCAATTATTAATTCGTTTTTTTTATTCACAGATTTAATTTAAATAATATTTAAACACAACACAAATTTACTTTAAAATTAATAAAGCATCTGAAAGGGAAATTTTAGATCCATTTAAAATTGCTATTGTGAATGTATCTGAAAAACCATAATTACCCAATTGCTCTTTCAATTTTTTAACTTCCTCGAGTGACTTTACTTTACCATAAGAATATTTAAATAAATTTTTTTCATTGAACTCAAAAATTTTGTCTTTGTTTTCTATTTTAAGTTCACTGATTGAAACCTTGCTCACTGAACTCAAAAATTGGACACTAAAAACAAGTTCTTGTTGTGGTTTTTTCACATAGTTTTCTAAAATAGAAGTCTCCAACTCAATCTTATAATCCTTTATTGCTCTAAATATAGCCGAGGCCATGTATATTTTTCCACTTTTAGAATGTAAAAAATCCTCCTCATTGTAATTTGTTAAAAATCCTAGTTCAACCAATACACTTGGCATCGTTGCTCTACTAATTACCATGAATCCAGCCTGTTTTACTCCCCTATCCTTTCGACTCACCCTTTCTCTAAATTGATTTTGAATTTTAGTGGCTAATAATAAACTATTATTCAAATGATCTGTTTGGTACATTGATAAAGCAATATAAGATTCAGGCTCAGATGGGTTAAACCCTTCATAGTTCATTTGATAGTTGTTTTCGAGAAGAATAGATGAGTTTTCTCGGATAGCAACATTTAAGTTACTTTCACTTTTGTGAACACCCATAACATATGTAGTTGATCCGAATACTTTTTTATCATCAAAAGCATCACAATGAATAGACAAAAACAAATCAGCTTTTTCATCATTTGCTATTCTAGTCCTTTCTGATAACTTAACAAACCGATCGTCCTGTCTAGTATAAATAACTTCTAGACTAGGAAAAGCTTCTACTAAATACTTACCCAATAGCTTTGAAACATCTAGAACAACGTCTTTTTCAGATTTATGGTATCTGCCGGTTCCGATGTTTCCAGGGTCTTTACCTCCGTGACCAGGGTCAATGACAATTTTATTTATTCCTAACTCGTTATTTTGACATATTATATTAGAATTTAGAGAAAAGATTGTAAGAAAATATAATAAAAAGCGTTTCACTTATTAAATTAATAATGTATTTTGAGTAATATAAATAAAGTTTTGATACTAAAGACTAATTATTATAAATTATTAATAAACACTTTATTGATTATTGTGTTTAACGCTTACAGTCAAAAAAATACAAAAGAAAACATTATTTATTCAGCAAAAGATTCAGTTGTTTACGATCTTAAAAATAATAAAGTTTATCTCTATAATGACGCAGAAGTATTGCACGACAAATCAAAATTGACCGCCTACTACATTTGTATTGATTTTAACAACGAAATACTCACCGCCAAGGGTTTAAATGATACAATTGGAAAATATTTATTTGCACCCGTTCTTGAAGAAAATGACAAATCTTATTTTGCTGATACAATCAGATATAATTATAAAACAAAAAAAGCGAAAATCGACAAGTTGTTAACTGAGGAAAATGGAGGTTATCTTCACGGAGGTGAAATAAAAAAAGAAACCGAAGACATTTACTTCTTGAAAAATGGAAAATACACAACATGTGAAAATGACGAGCCGCACTTTTTTATTAATGCAAAAAAAATAAAATTAATATCTGGAAATAAAATCATAACTGGGCCAGCAAATCTTGTATTAAACGACATGCCTACCCCCTTAGCAATTCCTTTTGGTATATTTCCCACTGAAAATGAACGTTCAACTGGTGTAATTTTACCAACATATGGTGAATCATTTAATCTTGGATATCATCTTAGTGACTTGGGTTATCATTTTAGTATTAACGAATATTTAAATTTAACATTAAATGGAGACATCTACTCAAGAGGAAGCTGGAGAATCGGCACATCATCGGCATACAAAAAAAGATATAAATATGACGGTCGTATTAATATCAATTTTGCTAAAACAATTATTGGAGAAGTTGAATTGCCAAACTACAGCCTATCAAGAGATTTTAAAGTTAATTGGCAACACAAACAAGACTCAAAATCACACCCCTACAACAATTTTTCTGCGTCTGTCAACCTAGCTTCCAGCTCATACAACAGAAATAATATTAACAACTCCGATTATTTACAAAACTCACTGAGTTCTAACATTTCTTTTCAAAGGACATGGGAAAATAGTCCTCTTAATCTTTCAGTTAACTTTAGACACAATCAAAATACTTTAAATAATCAGGTTGATTTAACATTACCTGAGGTTGCATTAACCATGAACAGAATATTCCCCTTTAAAAAAACAATCAAAAAAACTTGGTATAAAAATTTAGGAATTAATTATAGTTTAAACGCAAAAAATTTAATTTCATCACCCGACAGTTTGTTGTTTTCAAACATGGAACAAAGCTTTAAAAACGGGATAAAACATAGTATTCCAATTTCAACTTCTTTCAATTTATTAAAGTTTCTAAATTTTAGATCATCAATTAATTACACTGAGAGATGGTATTTTGACAAAAAATATAGGACCTGGGATTCCAACTTACAAACTATCAACATAGATACAACAAATGGCTTCTTTGCGATAAGAGAATTTAATTTTTCCACCCAAATTAACACAAAACTGTATGGTCATTTTAATTCTAGAAACAAAAAATTTCGCCATGTGTTTACACCATCAATATCATATACTTATAAACCTGATTTTTCAGACGACAAATATGGTGTTTATGGCTCGTTAGAAACTGATAACAGTATTGAAACATATCCATACTTTCAAGGAAATGTATATGGTTTTCCTTCAAATAGAAAGCAAAATCTTATTTCAGTCAATTTAAATAACAACTTAGAAATGAAAATTATTGACTCAACAGCAACGAGAAAAATTAAGCTTGTAGAAAGTTTCAATATAAGCTCAAGCTACAACAATGCAGTCGATAGTTTTAAGTTAAACAACATAAGTTTTAATTTTAGAACAAAATTATTCGACAAAATAAATTTAAAATTTAATGGAATTATCGATCCTTACATAATAAATGGCAATAACCAAAGAATTGACAAGCTAAGTATATCTCAGGGAAATTTGGGAAGATTAACCAATCTAAATTTTGATGTAAGTGTCAACCTTAATAACAATTCTGATAAAGTTAGCTCATCAGGAAAAGTTAGTCAGTCAGACCTTGAATATATCAATGAAAATATGGATAATTACATTGACTTTTCAGTTCCATGGAACCTTCAATTTTTCTATAACTTTTCATATCGTAAACCACTTTCAGAATCAGAACTAATTCAGTCCATAAATTTCAATGGTGATTTAAATATCACAAAAAAGTGGAAAGTAGGTTTTAGCTCAGGTTATGATTTAAAAAGTGGTGACTTTACATATACTACCATTGATATTTACAGAGACTTACATTGTTGGGAAATGTCCTTTAACTGGGTTCCAATAGGATTTCATCAAAGCTATAACTTTATTATTAGAGTAAAATCATCAATATTACAAGATCTGAAGTTATCCAAAAAGAAAAGTTTTTATGACTACTAAGATTCAATCCAGTTTTTTAAAATTTTTTCTCCATTATTTGTTAAAACAGACTCTGGGTGATATTGGATACCATGAACTCTGTAAACTTTGTGTTTAAATGACATAACTGTGCCAAGTTCATCTACAGAAGTAACTAATAGGTTGCTGTTTTTATTGATATCAACGGCCCAAGAATGATATCTGCCAACTTTCAAATTATTTTTAATGCCAAAGTAAATTTCATCATGTTTCTCAATCAAATTAATTGATGATTGTTTGCCATGCATTACTTTCTTCATATTATAGATTTTACAATTAAAAGCAAGAGAAATAGCTTGGGCACCCAGGCAAACACCAAGAATAGGCTTATTTCTCTTGTACTTTGTAATTATTTTTATTAGAAAATCTGAGGGTAAGCCAGGTCCAGGAGAAATAATAATTTTATCATAAAATTTAGGCTCATCTAAATTTAGAACATCAGCCCTTATAACATCAATCCTTTCGCAATATTTTTCACATATGTGCATTAAATTATAAGTAAAAGAATCAAAATTATCAACTATAAGTAATCTCATATTTTGTAAATTTCTAAAAATAATTTCATATGAAACAACAAATTAAAACGAAAAGTGCGCCAAAGCCAATCGGACCATACAGTCAAGCAATTATTTATAAAGATTTATGCTTTTTATCTGGTCAAATTGGAATTAATTATCAAACTAATGAACTAAAAACTAGTTCAATTGAAGAAGAAACAGAAATGATTATGAAAAATATATCAAATATACTTTTAGAAAATGATCTAACAACTGATAACATAATTAAGACAACTATATATATGACTGATCTGACAAAATTTGAAAGAGTCAACAGCGTCTATGCAAAATTTTTTAAAAAAACATACCCAGCTAGAGAAACAGTTCAAGTCAGTGCGCTTCCAATGAATGTAAATATCGAAATTTCTGTTATTGCTGGACTTAAATAATTATATTTGAAAAAAAAAAAAATGGATTTTGACGTTATAGTATTAGGTAGTGGTCCTGGTGGATACGTAGCAGCTATAAGAGCTTCACAGCTTGGAATGAAGACTGCAATCATAGAAAAAGAAAGTCTTGGTGGCATTTGTCTCAACTGGGGCTGTATACCTACGAAAGCTCTGTTAAAAAGTGCACAGGTTTTTGAGTACATAAACAATTCTGAGGAATTCGGAATCTCTATTACAAATCCATCTGCAAACTTTGAAAAAATCATTAAAAGGAGTAGAGGCGTAGCTGACAAAATGAGCAAGGGAATAAATTTTTTAATGAAAAAAAATAAAATTACTGTAATTAACGGTTTTGGTAAACTTGTTAAAAATAATTCTATTGAAGTTACAGATACAAATGATAAAAAATCAACATACACTGGAAAAAATATTATTATAGCTACCGGAGCTCGATCTAGACAATTACCAAATCTCAAACAAGATAATAAAAACATATTTGGCTACCGAAAAGCTATGACTTTAGAAAAAAAACCTAAATCAATTATTATTGTTGGATCTGGTGCCATTGGTGTTGAATTTGCATATTTTTTTAATTCAGTTGGAACAAAAGTCACTATTGTAGAGTATCAAAAAAATATTGTTCCCAATGAGGATAATGATGTTTCTCGTGAACTTTATAAAATATTTAAAAATAAAGGAATTGAAATTTTAACAGATTCATCTGTTGATAGCGCAATTTATAAAGATGGAGAGGTACACGCAGAAATTTCAAATGAAGGCACAAAAACAATAATTAAAGCTGAAAAGTTACTCTCTGCTGTAGGTATTCAATCTAATATTGAAAATATAGGTTTGGAGGAAATTAATATAAAGACTGAAAATGGAAAAGTTTCAGTCAACGAATTTTATGAAACAAATGTTCCAAACCACTATGCTATCGGTGACATAGTAAATGGCCCAGCATTGGCTCACGTTGCATCTGCTGAAGGGATAATATGTGTTGAGAAAATTGCTAATCTGAACCCAGAAGTAATTGACTACAACAATATTCCAGGCTGTACATATTGTTCTCCCGAAATTGCATCTGTTGGTTTAACTGAGGAGGAAGCCAAAAGTAATGGCTATGAAGTTAAAATTGGTAAATTTCCATTCTCAGCCTCTGGCAAGGCAAGTGCTGCAGGCAAGAATCAGGGTTTCGTCAAATTAATTTTTGAATCAAAATATGGCGAACTTATTGGTGCACACATGATAGGCTACAATGTTACTGAGATGATAGCAGAAATTGTTGCTATTAGAAAACTTGAAACAACTGCTCATGAACTCATCAAAACTATACATCCACACCCTACTATGAGTGAAGCAATTATGGAAGCAGCCGCAGCTGCATACGATGAGGTAATCCACTTATAAATTTCACATTTTTTTAATTACAAAAATTACTTTAAACACAACAAATCGAGGCTAAATATTTTTAAAAAAATATTTATTTATACTAATTATAATTACAGAAAAATATAAGTTTTTTCCCATTTCATACTAAAAAAAATTAATAAAATTTATTTAAGATGAAACTAAATTATTATCTAAACCTAAGGTTTATATACCGATATGCAAACTACTGATTTTCAAATACTTATACTATTAATATGACATTATGACAATTGATAAAAACTAATATTTTTACTGTTTTTATAAAAGAAATATTAAATTTATCGCATGATGAGAATAGATATCATATCACCTCTCCCCGAGCTTGTAGAAAGCACTTTCAAAACATCAATACTGAAAAGGGCTATTGAAAAAAAAATTGTTAAAATCCAATGTCATGATCTCAGAAATTATTCGAGCAACAAAAAAAAACAAATTGATGACTATTCCTATGGTGGAGGTGGTGGAATGGTTTTGATGGTTGAACCAATTTCAAAATGCATTGAAAAACTAAAAAATGAGCGTGAATACGATGCAGTAATATTTATGACGCCTGATGGAGAAAAACTAAACCAAAAAATTTCAAATAGAATATCTCAGTTTAAAAATATTATAATTCTATGTGGAAGATACGAGGGTGTTGATCAAAGGGTCCGCGATATATTTATCAATATGGAAATCTCTATTGGTGATTTCGTTTTATCTGGGGGAGAGTTAGCTGCACTTGTTTTATGTGACTCTGTCATTAGACTAAAACCAGGTGTTATGAGTAACTCATCTTGTGCGCTCTCAGATTCATTTCAAGACAATTTATTATCAGCGCCAATTTACACCAGACCAGAAAATTTTAAAGGTCATAAAGTACCAAAAATCTTATTGTCCGGTAATGAAAAAAAAATTTCATTATGGAGAGAACAACAATCTGTTAATAGAACAAAAAAATTAAGACCCGATTTACTTGATAAAGAATAATCATCTTTTTTTCTTGAAATTCATAAAAAGATAATTATTTTTGCACCCTCTAACATAATTAACTATGGACTCAAAAATTGCTGAAATTGAAAAAAGCTTAATCATCCTAAAAGAACATCCTAATTTCAAATCTGGTGATACTATAACTGTTTTTTACAAGATAAAAGAGGGTGAAAAAGAAAGAATTCAGTTTTTTAAAGGAGATGTCATACAAAGAAAAGGCAGTGGCTTAACTGAAACATTTACCATAAGAAAAATGTCCAACGGGGTTGGAGTTGAAAGAGTATTTCCAGTTAATTCTCCCACAATAGAAAAAATCGAAGTAAATAAACTCGGTCGAGTAAGAAGAGCTAGGATATTTTACATGCGACAAAGAACCGGAAAAAGTGCTAGAATAAAGCAAAAAAGAAACTAGTCAGTTTTTTGTATTTCAGAAATTACTGAGGCAACTGTTGCATCTCCCGTTACATTTACAACTGTTCTACACATGTCCAGAATCCTATCCACAGGGAATATTATACTAATCCAAGCTGGATTCAAGCCCACAGCATCTAAAACAATAATCAACATTATCAATCCCGCACTAGGAACTGCTGCTGATCCAATTGATGCCATTGTCGCAGTGAAAATTATTAAGAGTTGATTTGAAATTGTTAAATCGACCATATGCATTTGTGCTAAAAAAACAACTGCAACTGCTTGGTATAGACTCGTTCCATCCATATTAACTGTAGCTCCTATTGGTAAAACAAAATTTGAAATCTTCTTTGGAATAGATAAATTATTATTTACGCAATCCATAGTCACTGGTAATGTAGCAGCACTTGAAGAGGTTGAAAACGCTAGCATTTGCGCTGGTGCGATTGATTTAAAAAAATTTTTGTAAGAACTTTTTTTAAACATAACTATCACTAGAGGATAAACCACAAAAATCATTATAAGAAGCCCTGAAATTACTACAAGTGAATAAATACCAAGTCCTTTAAAAATTTCAATGACACCAGATGGATTATCACCAGCAATTTTTGCCATTACACCCGCTAACAAGGCAAAAACAAAAAAAGGAGCTGCACTCATAACAATTTCTACCATTTTTAGAAAAATGGAGTTTAGTGAATCTACAATATTATTTATTGGTAATGATTGTTTTTCAGGAATCATGACCAAAACTACACCAAAAAAAATTGCAAAAAATATTATTTGAAGCATAAGCTTGTTATTTGTTAACGACAAAAATATATTAGAAGGAACCATGTCAACTATGAATTGCATTGGACCGGTATTTTTTTGTTTCTCTGCTTGTTCTATTTTTTCAGATAAAAAATCATTGGAGACGACACCATTTTCTTTAAATTCAATAAAAGATTCGTGATTTATCTTCCTTTGTTCTATTGAAATATATGTGCCAGGCTTAATTAAATTCACCAAAGATAGTCCGATAGAAATTGCTATGACTGTTGAAAATAGGTAGCAAATTAATGTATTAAACCCCATTTTTCCCAATAGACTAATATTTGAAATGCTAGAAACTCCTTTTATTACAGAGAAAAGTACAAGTGGTACAGCAATTAATTTTAATAAATTAATAAATATATCACCAAATGG